>CAZLLL010000092.1:0-8958 GCA_964560255.1 uncultured Methylomonas sp. | reverse complement strand
TAATAAACATAAAACAAAATATAAAAGAAAAAAAAGATACTGATTCATAATAATTACCTTATCAAGGTTAAGGAATGGGAATCAAATAAGTTGTGCGTTCTGGCTTGTCTTTTTGCTCGCCTTCTGCGTTGCGGAAACAGTTGCGTAGCTAGCTATGCGCCTGTTACCGCACCTTGAAGGCAATCAAAAATACTGCGCCATAATTGCACAACTTATTCAATTCCCATTCCTAAGGTTAGGTTTAATGTATGTGCGTTAAATTCATTGTTCATTGTTCATTTTTCATTCGCGGCGGGTGCGGCGAAAGGGACAATATTTCTTTGGAGGCTAAAAAGCCAAACTGGTTCAGCAAGCCTAAGTTAGCAGATATATATGGCATATCCGCAAGTCTATCCACGAGTTCAAAAGCTTTTATTTTGTTTAAAATACCACTGAAAGTATCTATCGCTTTAGGGTTGTTGAGTTGTATATCAGTGCGCTCAAAGGTGAGACTAAGACCCATATTTAAAGGCGCATCATTTGCTTGATAAGCGAAAACAGGTACCTCAAAGGCCTGCAGGGAGTAGTTTAGCCGCTTAATAAAGCTTTGTTCCATGTTCTCAGAAACTGAAAGATAAAGGGCCTGCACTGAAGGTGCTAATGTCCCATAGCACTCAATTAAGCGCTGTTGCGATTCTTGCTGTGTTAATCTGATAAAGGGAATGCCACACTCCACTAGAGTAAACCCCTTCTTGTTTGCTAGGTATTGCAGTATTATTTTCTCTGCCGCCAAGTCTTCATGACTTTCATCATAGATCCAGCCTAAGGTTTGAAACTGCAATATTTCATGCATCAAGTCTAAATTTAATTTTTTAAAATCAATGAGGTGCAAACGATGTGAAAATGATTTCTTAAACGGGGTGATGTCCTGTTCTCCTCGAATATGGGCAATATCCCGGGTAAATTTATCCAGAGTATAGGGAATATGTATGCCTGGTATCATTTTCCATTTGCCGCGTTTAAACAGTTTAAAATAATAGTGCTTGCCTAAAAGTTCGCCTTGATCGTTAAATCCGAGTACGCCCGAAACCCCCTGCCAAAATGGGATATAGTGGAGTGCGGAAGACAATGAAGTTGGCATGGTCGACTGTGCTCTCTCAATAGCTGCTACGACAAGCATGATCGAATCATATCCCTGGGCAGCGTGATCATCCGCATCAGTTTGATAGGTTTTCTGATAGAGCGCTCTGAATTGTTGATTGATATTGGTTTTGTTTTGACGACGATACTGCGTAGGAATAATGGTGTTATCGCCCTCTTCGCCCATAAGTTTACTAAAAAGGCGGGGGTTTATACGGTCTCCACCAAGAATAGGTGCCTTAATCCCCATGCTTCTTAATTGCTTTATCATGCGCATGGATGGCTGGGTCATTGCCGAAATAAACACCGCATCAACTGGATGATTTTTAAAGCGGGTAATTAAGGGGCGATAATTCTCATTGTCAGCAGAAAAAGCACTTCTGAATACAAAATTAATCCCTAGCTTCAGTGCTGCATCTTCAAAGGAAAAAGCAAACTCCCGGCTATCGCTATCATGCGCATACAAACTGACAATATTCTGATACCCCAAAATCTTGGACATACTGGCCATTTGCTCAGCCATTACCAGATTATTAGGTGCCATACGAAAAACAAAACTAAACCCATGGTTGGTCAGGCCTTTGGCAGTCGCGAAAGAAGGTAAGAAAACAATCTTGCTTTTTTCGTATATCACCGAAGCAGGCACCGCTATTTTCGAAGTACGATGACCCACTACAGCCGTTACTTTCGGATTGGCAGCAATTTTCTGTATAACGGGCAACACTGTTTCAAAGTCCTGTGCTCCCTTTTCGATCAGCAGTTCTAACTTCCGCCCTAGTAACTTTCCATAACGCTGATTAACTTGCTGAACAGCTAATTGCACGCCTTGTATATATTCTGTTTTTTCAGGATCTTCAATGGCAACAATCACAATATTGCCCTTGTTTTTTTTCGAATACTGCACGCGATCATCGGCTAACTGATCATAATCCATCGTGCACCCTTGTACAAAAATAGTGCACAGCAAGAGCCTGAAAAACACACCAGAATATGGCAATGGCATCCGTTATTGCCCTCCTAGAATAATGGGTAAGCCTTCACTACCTGAGCCAATCACAACAACTTTTGAGTTATTTGATTTAGACAGTTCCAGTGTTGCTTCAATACCTTTGTGCCGAAGTAAGCGGTCAGTCAAACTTTGGTTGATGATTGATTGATAAATTTTAATACCTTCTGCTTCAATACGTTTGCGTTCTGCCTCCTTTGTCGTTGTTTGCAAACGGAATTCGTAAGACTTGGCCACCTGCTCCTCAACTAATTTTTCTTCAATGGCTGTTTTAACACTATCAGGTAACTTAATGTTGCGGATAATAATATCTTTTACTTCGACAAAATTACGCCCAACTTCTTCTATGGCTAGCAAGATCGTATTGTTTAGCAAGCCCGACTCATTGGTATAAATTTGTTCGGCTGTGTATTGACCTAGTTCTTTACGAATAACAGATTCAGTCTGGGGAACAATCACCGTATCAACATAATCGGGCCCTATTTCCAGATGTAAAATACCTAATAAATCGTATTCTGGTTGATATCGAATTGCCAGCGACATATGTACCCTCAGGCCCTTATTCGTTAGCACATCAAACTCATGAAATGCAACCTGTTTTCTCATATTGTAAATATGCATTGTATTCAGAGGGCTAATAATATGCAGACCTTCCGGGTAAACATAATCTATTTCTGTGCCAGTAAAGCGCCTGAATAAAACGCCTGCCTCACCTGAATTTATGGTAATAAAGATAGAATTCCAAAAAAACACCATAATTAGCATAAGTACCAAAAATGAAACGACGATGGCCGGTAATTTACGTTGTAACCAGGATTGCATATGCTGTCATCATTTCCTATGTTCAGGTTTATCAGTTTTGAGGGCATCTAAATGGGCAATAGAAATTGCGGTTACCAACTTAGGAATGTGAATTTTATAACTTGTGCATTTGACTTGTCTTTTTGTCCGTCTTCTTGGTTGCGAAAACAGTTACGTAGCCAGCTATGCGCCTGTTTCCGCGCCTTGAATACAAACAAAAATCCTGCGTCAAATGCACACTAATTTCATTCCCATTCCTTATGATAGGACACTATAGGGGAGTAGGCTTTAGCCTACCCGTATAATCCACAGGTTACACTGTAGGATAAAGATAAAGCCTACTCCCAATCAAGTGTCCCGTCTAAAATGCGTAGCCGAAATTGCTAAGGCAACTCGCAATAAATAACCTGCCCCCATCATGCTTGTCTTTTTGTCCGTCTTCTTATTGATAGAAATAGTGACGTAGTCTGCTATGTCTCTATTTCTACGTCTTGAAGACAAACAAAAACCCTGCTCAATTGGGTAGTTTATTTTTTGCGCGTTACCTAAGCATATAGACTTTCAGACAAACAATATACCGGATAACATTCCTTAAAAGGGGGGTATTCGTCATTCACGTGGACGCTATTTATCTGAGAAACTATCGTTGATTTAAAACGGCACCTTTCAGTTATCAGTGAACACTTTTGGTGTAAGTTATTCTTTCGTAGGGTGCATTCTATGCACCATTGGAGCCATAATAGTTTCCGTGGCACATGGTGCGCAGAATGCACCCTACAAAAAACAGTCTCACACAAAAGTGTTAACTGAGAAATGAAAGATGCCTAAACTAGCTCATGTTCATCAGCTGGGGGTTGATCGCTAGCTTTTTTCTCTTTTTCAAGATGCAGGCTTGCATAACTATAAGCGCCATAGGCGACTACAATCCCGCCCGTTAGTGCAAAAAAACCAACAGGGTGGGTTAAAACAAATAGTTTCAACGAATTTGCCCATAAACTAACGGGTTTCACAGTTTTAGTTGCAGCTGCTACGCTACTGTTAATTATTTCTGTTCCTGTTGACATTTCGATACCTCATGTTCATTAGAAAAATTGATTCCATTGTACGTTGACAACTTTGTCATTATTACACGTTAAGTGAGATGTGTAACAAGGCAATTTATAGACTTTCAGAAGTATAATTTCCCGGAAACCATCCCTCTAAGAGATGTTATCCGCATTCCACATGGGGCATCCTTCATTCGCCTGTTTACACTTTTACGATTTTAATAAGTTAAGTCAATTGAGGGGAGTAGGCTTTAGCCTACACGTATCACACTTATGCCGTACGTGTAGGCTAAAGCCTACTCCCCTATGATGCATAAAAGTGTAAACTACTTTTATGCTTATATGAAGGATGCCCCACATGGAAACTATTTATCTGAGAAACTATATAGCAATACCTTCGCCAAAGTGAAAAAATTCTCATTTTGTCAAATTTATCGACGCGTAAGCCATTGATTTATATTGGTCAAAAATTGGTGTTTTTGGTACAAATCAAAACTGGCGAAGGTATTGATATAGGAATGAGAGTTTATTAACATGTGCATTGACAACCGTTTACTTAGGAATGGGAATCAAGTAACTTGTGCATTCTGACTTGTCTTTTTATTCGCCTTCTGCGTTGCGGCAACTTTACGTAGTACAGCACCTATTATTTGTATAGCTTTCAGTGGTTAACGAGCACCCGTTATCAACTATTAGAGAATAGGTGCCGTATAAACCTGCTATGTGCCTGTTACCGCGCCTTGAAGGCAAACAAAAATACTGCGTCAGTGTGCACAACTTATTCAATTCCCATTCCTTAGCTGTACTTTAAATATCCACAAGTTCTGTGTAGGTTGTGGATGAGGCACGAACCTCAACAAGGGATAGCGCATCGAATACCCAGTTGCTCAATTTATTCCGTGCCCATTCCCAAGTTTATCCACCAATAGGTATCGTTAACACTGGCCCACTAGCCTCTTCACCCGCCTGCAAGGAATAAAGCAAGGTCAGCAAAGCAAAAGTACTCATAGATTGTCGATCATCCCTGTCAATATAAAACCAGGAGCCACGATACTTCACAGAGACCAGTGCGTTATCAGGTGCTCCATCACTCGTTTGAATATTTAATATGTCTTTTATTGCAGCATGGACATTCACCTTGGCATCTTCAATATTAAGCTGAGTTTCCACTTTTTCGCTGCCTTTTTTAGGCAACTCTATGCCGCTTGCTAAACCAAACAGCTGATTACTAAAGGAACGCATGACTAATGGGATTTTCACGACTGAGCTACCCTTGCTTGATATCGTTTCGTTATTGACTAAAGGGTCTGTAAATTGTATATGCTCCACAACTCTACCGTCAGCTGCAATGATATGTTGAGGTTGAACACCTAACAAGGCATCGGCTCTTTCTGCTTCTGCCGCATTCTGGTACTTGATTTCCATGACTAATAAAGGCTTGCCTTTTTGAGTCATGGCATATTTGCCATTACTCTGTAACTTAATGGCATAGCCTGCCTGTGCAACAGAGATTAAGTTTTTGATATTCACTTCACCCTCTGGTAGAGATTTGGCAATGGTTTTTTCTTTTCCTGGCAACTGCACAAAGATTAAATCATGTCGTTGATGGGCTTCTTCCCAAAGCTGAATAAGTTCTTTGAATTTAACATAGGAAGGGTGCTTGGGGAAATTTTCCAAATGACCGATCCTGCTCATCATAATTCTCGAAACGCGTTCTATATTCCAGCCAGACCTAATCAGCAATAGCACAGTACTGAGACTTGTTTCTTCTAGCATCCTGTTGACAAAAGCCTTGCCTTCCAATGGCTTATAAGAAATGGTTGGTTTCTCACTAATATTGGCGCCCAGTAGTCCGGTATACACATTTGCACCATTACCCGGGAATTTTCCATTTACCGATAAATTGGCACCATAGGAATATTGTGCGGTAATATTGCCAATTTGCAAGAACTGTACAGGTTCACTATAGCGTAGCCTAACCATGTTGAGTAGCAACTCTTCGTTAGAGCTATTGGCAACAGCCTTATTATAGGCTGAACGGCTACTTTCCATCACTCCTGGGCCAAAAGAACACCCTGCAAGGATTAACAATGCAGTGCTAGTAAGAAGTAAACGCCCCGTCGAAAGAGTCTGAGTATTCATGATGATTAGTGTGTTTTAGTTATAAATTAAGGCTGACAAGTCATTATAGACTCAAAAAGTTCATGACGGAAAAACCAGTCCATCTTAAAATACATATTAGAGTTGTTCTTTTGAATATTCAATAATAATCAGCATGTTATGTTCTTTAGTGTACTTTGATTTATGAAGAAATTGGATAAAATTGCATTTCATCTAGTTTTGACAAACGCATTACCTTAATCTATTGATTTTAAATAAGTTTTATTTGTTAATTCACAAGAACAACTCTATTCTATAAAGCCTAGCGATTTAAGCATCTTGCAATAAAGTTGCTAAGCTTATTAGCTTAGAATAGCGACAGGGTAGAGGCAAAACAATCATAATTTTGTTAAGAAATGTTAAGGTTTTGAATTGATCATGCGCATTTCGCGAGGTAACTTGCAATTCTATTAGGGAATGGGAATAAAATAACGTGCGCATTTGACGCAGGATTTTTGTTTGTCTTCGAGGCGCGGAAACAGGCGCACAGCTAGTTACGTAACTGTTTCCGCAACAAAGAAGACGGACAAAAAGACAAGTCAAATGCACACGTTATAAAATTCACATTCCTAGATACGTTCACAAAATAACATCAGCAATTAATGGGCAATTAATAAAAATTCTTAGTCTAAACCGGTTACCTTTTTAAATCGGGACAAGCGACAAAACGTAGGCTGGGTTAGCGATAGCGTAACCTAGCCTACATTTTTTATATGTCCCACCTTAAGGAATGGGAATCAAATAACTTGTGCATTCTGACTTGCCTTTTTGTTCGCCTTCTGCGTTGCGGAAACAGTTACGTAGCCAGCTATGCGCCTGTTACCGCGCCTTGAAGGCAAACAAAAATACTGCGTCATAATTGCACAACTTATTCAATTCCCATTCCTAAGTTCGTAGCCTCTAAACCGCATACTCTAGCAATTTTCCTTCATCCATCTTTAGTATTCGGTCAGCCACATGGAAATAATGATCATCATGCGTCACAGCAATCACTGTTTTACCCATGTCTTTTAATTCAATCAACAGGGTTTCGTAAAAATACTGGCGAAACTGAGGATCCTGATCTGCAGCAAACTCATCGATTACCAGAATAGGCTTATCTTCCAGCATTGCAGCGATAAAGGCGAGTCGTTTGCGTTGCCCGGTTGATAAGTCCGTACTGGTAAACCCTCCTTCATGATAGCGAACTTTATGTTGCATTTGCATTTTTTCCAGCCAATAGTTAACCTTATCAGCATCAACATCTGTCACACCATAAAACTTATCAAACAAATAAAAATCCGTAAAAATGACCGAGAACAAGCTGCGATAGGCAAGATAACTAAAGTCATCAATCCAGTTAGAATCAACTTTAATCTTCCCATGGCCAGGATAATAAAGGCCCGTCAATAATTTTAGAAAAGTGGATTTACCACTGCCGTTACCACCAATTATAAATAACAACTCTCCTCTGGGAATTCGCACAGAGATAGGACCTACTGAAAACTGTGAACCACTACCCGGGTAAAAAAATTCAGCGGCATCCATATGTATTTGTTGAAAATTATTTAAAAATTTACAGTCAATTGCCGACTCTTTGGAAATAGCCAAATCCATTTCATCTTCAAGGCCTAATAGATCAGCAATTGCCATATTAACTCTGTTGAGTAATGGCAACACATTCATGATGACCGTTATCGGTCCTGTGATAAAGAGCATGGTAGCAGAAATCTTATACATATTTGCCGCATGTTCTTCACTGAAACTCGGTACAATAAACACCAAAATAGGCAACAATATATAGACAAAAACTCGCCCAAACCCCCACAAGCGAGATTCCTTCTTACCCACTGCACACTTAATGTCTTTAACCTCCCCCGACATTTCGGCAATGCTTTGCAAAAGGTCTTCACCTTTTTGCTTATTGACCTTTACTTCCTTAAAGCCCCCTACCAAGTGAGAAATAGATTTAAAATAACTCATTTCTTTGCGATGCACGCTCTGTAAGGCTGTTTTTATGGTTTTAGTTTGGCTAAAGAAAAAACCGCCTCCCAAGAATATCGCCGTCATGGAAATCACAAAACTAATCATGGAAACATATCCCAGATACAGAAAGGAACAAATGATCAGGATAAATATCTGAGCCGCAGCCGTAAATTGCGGTATCGCCTGTGAAATGAGTGTATCACTTTGCGTTAGGCGGGAATACAGGTTGTTACTGCCGATCTCTTCCATAAACGCTAGTTCAACCTGCCTAACCTTGCTCGTTAAGCGAATGCGAGTATTATAAATAGCATCCTCAATCGCAAGAATTGACTGTTCAAAAGCAAACCATTGCGCATAAAGGAATAGAGCAAAAACAAGCATATAGAGAAAGAAAAACTGCGTCAGATCCTCGCCTTGTGCTACCGCATAAGCCGCATGATTGACGATTGCTAACAACAGCGTATTGGCAATACCTGAAATACTAGCCATCACAATGATTTGGTAATAGGATCTAGTCGTTTCTTTTTCGATGAATTTAAGCAGAAGCATGATTAAAGAGTGATTAATGCACAACAGGTTGGGAGAATATTAAGGAATAGCGAAACCAATTTTTTCAATACCGTACGGGGTATTTTAGATATGAAATACGCTAGGGTGTGCTTACGATTACTTATGGGTTGCAATCGGAGAGATTCAAAAAGTTAAGGCATGCGATTGACCAAGAAACAGCACGCATGTAAGCACTACAGATTTATGTTCAGGTATTTTAAATTTTCAGCTTCTTAGGGATATAGGTTTTCAATACTTATCAAGTCGCTCAGTTTATTTTTCTTCGAAAATATTCCATTTGCCAAACAAGAA
>CAZLLL010000091.1:0-8961 GCA_964560255.1 uncultured Methylomonas sp. | reverse complement strand
TTGCTCGGCTTGCGTGGCAAAAGTCGGCATGGCTATGGTCTCTTTAATATCCTTATGACTGGTATACCAGAATAGCAAATCTAGATAACTGCGAATATTGTCTACGTATATAACAGGTTCTTTTCCTCTGGCATAACCATGTCGAGTCTTAGAATACCACTCCTTTTTTGTTAACAGGGGTAGAGCTTGTTTAACGTCTATCCATTTGTCAGGGTTTTTACCTAGCTTTTGCGTAATAATGCGTGCATCTTCTACATGACCATACCCGACATTGTAAGAGGCTAACGCTAACCAGGTGCGGTCTGGTTCAGGTATTCTGGAAGGAATTGCTTTTATGCGTTGTTTTAAGTATATTGCTCCGCCAAAAATACTATCTCTGGGATCTATTCTATTTTTGACTGCTAATTGTTGTGCGGTCGCTTTAGTGAGCATCATAAGCCCTTTAACGCCTGTGGGTGAAACTGCTTTTTTGTTCCAGTGTGATTCTTGATAGCTAACTGCTGCTAAAAGACGCCAGTCTAATTGATGTTTTTTTGCCGCCTCTTCAAATATTGCCTTATAGGGCGGAAGACGGCTTTGCATATGTAAACGAAAAATGCAGTTACCCACATATTTAATATTCCGCGTATGACCGTAGTGTCGCTCTAGTAATTGTTCAAGTGTTTTATTCTTTTTAATCGTCTTAAAAAAAGAGACGGCTTTGTTATACAGACTTAAGTCATCTGATTTACTGAAAGCCCAGGCAAGACGACGAGCACGGTTAATATTAAAGGCAACATTTAATTTTGGGTAAAAGCGACGAATTAAAGTCATTTGATTAGAATCAGCAATCGTAAAATCAATCAAGCGTTGGTTGACTAAGTATAGTAAGCCATCAGTATCCAGTGTTTCATTGGTTAGCCATTGCAATTCAGGTGTAGTTTTTTTCAGTTGCTGTAGTGTTTCAGCATGACTCGTGTCTTTAACGATTTCTAAAATGCCACCGACTAAATCGGCTGCTTTTTTAGGTCGCCTGGTACCCGAACGGAAAATAAGTTGTTCGCTGATTGTCTGGTAGGGGGGCGTGAACAAAAGATACTGTTTACGTTCTTCTGTAATACTGATGCTGGCAGCAGCAAAGTCTGCCTCCCCAGCCGCTGTTTTTTGTAAAACAGCTGAAAATGTTTCAGGCAGTATGAACTTGCTTTTAACGCCTAGATATTGTGCAAATAATTGTACTAAATCATATTCCAGACCAGAGAAACCCTGCGCGCCTTCATAATAAGTGGTTGGGTCATAACGAGTGAATACTTTTAAAACGCCTGCTTGCAGTACTCGTTCAAGCTGATTTTTTTTGAGGATTGGACTGTCGTGCGTGGAGGACGTGCTGTCAAAGGGGGGCGACGGCTCTTTACCTTGTGATTTAGGTGACCGTTCAGTCCCCCTCTTTGGCAAGGAGGAGTTCGTATCAGGAAATCTTTGTTCAATCCATGTTTTCCAGAGGGGGAGGTGAACAGTTACCGATTTAGAGGGTTCTTGTGGCTGTATATCACCTATGCCCAGAATGTATAAGCTAAGCGCTAGAAAAAATGCAGGGTAACTCAATTTTAACGAATTTTCTTGTAATAAGCTATTAAACCATTGGTTGAACTATCGTGTGTTGACACAGGCAAGTCATCTTTGAGTTCAGGCATAATCGCTTGCGCTAATACCTTACCGAGTTCCACTCCCATTTGATCATAACTATTAATATTCCATATTTTGCCTTGCACAAATATTTTATGTTCGTAAAAAGCAATTAATGCCCCTAGAAAATGGGGCGATAGTTTTTTGAACAGGAATGAATTTGTCGGCTTGTCTCCGGCAAAAACTTTGGCAGAAATAAGCAGTTCACTGGCACCATCACCTAAATCAGCTCTAACCTGAGATTCGGTTTTGCCTTTCATCAAAGCTTCTGTTTGCGCGAGAAAGTTAGAAATCAGAATGTCATGAGAATCCGTTTTTTCTCCGTGGCCTTGTGCAGGTGCCAGGAAATCACAAGGAATAACTTTGGTACCTTGGTGCATAAGCTGGTAAAAAGCATGTTGGCCATTTGTACCAGGTTGTCCCCAAATAATAGGGCCAGAGCTGTAATCAATAAATTCGCCATTCATATCCACACTTTTGCCATTACTTTCCATATCGCCTTGTTGAAAATATGCAGCAAAAAACTCCATATTATGGTCGTACGGTAGTAAAGCATGGGAATCTGAGTAATAGAAATTATTGTGCCAAATACCTAGCAGCGCCATGATAACAGGGATATTTTTTTCAAAGGGCTCATGACGAAAGTGTTTGTCTGCTTCGTGAGCCCCTTCAAGTAATTTCTCAAAATTATCCATGCCCAGATATAGGGCGATAGACAATCCGATAGAAGACCATAATGAATAGCGCCCTCCCACCCAGTCCCAAAATTCAAACATATTATTCGGGTTAATGCCAAAATCAGTAACATTTTTGGTATGTGTCGATAAGGCAACAAAATGCTTTGCAATTGCCGAATCATCTTTGGCATGTTCTAACAACCAGCTGCGAGCGGCTTTTGAATTCACCATAGTTTCCTGAGTACTAAATGTTTTAGAAGCCACTAAAAATAAAGTGGTTTCAGGAGAAACTTTCTCTAGCGTTTCGGTTAAGTCTGCACGATCTATGTTGGAAACATAGTGCACACCCATACCTTTAATTGCATAAGGGCTGAGTGCTTTGGTGACCATTTTCGGGCCTAGATCAGATCCTCCAATACCAATATTAACAATATCTGTAATCGCCTTACCTGTATAGCCTTTCCATTCCCCTGAATGCACGCATTTGCAAAAATCACACATTTTTTGTAAGGCATGATTGATTTCAGGCATAACATCTTCACCATCGACATAAACAGGGTCGTTGCTGCGGTTACGTAGTGCAGTATGTAACACGGCGCGATTTTCTGTTTGATTGATACGCTTGCCACTAAACATATCTTCAATATGTGCATCTAATTGCCGTGATTTCGCTAAATTCAGTAGCAAAGTCATGGTTCTATCTGTTACTCTATTTTTAGAATAATCAAACAATAAATCTTCAAACTGTAATGAAAAATGTTTAAAACGGTTACGGTCAACTGCAAATAGGTCTCTTATATGTATTTTATCGACTTGTTTTTGATGTTCTTTTAAAGCTATCCATTCAGGAGAGTTGGTAAGATTAGACATGTTTTGAGCCTTGAAGGGTGAGAATTATTGTATAAACGCTGACAGATAGCAAAATTTTACGTAAATAAAGGCATGATAGCAATAGCAATATAAGAAAATAATGATATAATGAAATCGCTTTATTGACTTTATAAGCTTTAATCTTTCTTTGTCGGATTCTATATGATAAAGTTTGTGGTTGTTTTTAGTGTATTGTGTAAGTCAATAACGAAAAAAACATTTTAGAATTATAAAAATAATTTATAGAGGAAGCAATTATGACAAAAAGTATAATGAGAAAAAGTTTTATAGCTCTGCTAGGCATGCTATTTTCTGCCACGCTTTGGGCACATGGTGGCGCGGCTGGTACAGATACCGATCAGTGTAAGTTTGAATTAGAGCCCGAGCACTGGATTCATTACACAGCCTATCAACCGGTTGCATTCCCGGCTAAAGAATTTTGTGGCAACCTTCCTAATACAGATACACTAACGCAGTTAGTTTTTGATTATCAGGATGTCAGATATCGTAATAGAGCGGTAGAGTTTGAAGTGACAAAAGAACCTGAAGGTAAACGAGTCTTTTTTCAGGCCGCTAAAAAGCATAAATCAGGCACTGTGGTTTTAAAATTACCCAACGGTGTACCAGAGGTCGGAAAATATTTAATTCATATTACTCTTAAAGGGGCGACAACAGCCGATAATTTAGATGCACATATGAGTTTTGTTGCGGGTAAAGGTATGGCGACAACGACGATAGCGTATATAATGTATTTATTGTTTTTAGCGGCAGGCTTATATACTTTATATCTATCTCATGAAGGCTTCAAAAATAAAGTTGATGAGCTTCTTGGTAAAGCTAAAGACGCGTAAATTAACTAACAAAGGTGTTAATAATGCAGAAAAATCCTTTAGGAGTACTATTGGGTGCTGCTGTCATGCTGATGCCATTTGCGGCATCAGCTGTGGCGGGTTTGCCCAAAACAGTAGAAGTAGACCGTGGCAAAGTAGAAACGGTTTGTGATCAAAATAATCCGGAATGGCGAACAGCACAAACGATAGAGGGTGTCAGCATACAGGAATCATTACGCTGTAGCCCTGACAACCCTTTTGATATTGCAGTAGAAGTAAAAGGGGCGAATAATGTATCAATGGAAACATTGATGAATACTCATTATGCAATGGATAGCATAATTAAAAAAAATGATATGGATGGTGATGGCGACCCTGATTTAATTATTATTAAATTAGAAGTTGCCGAATTAAATGGTCATTCGCCTGATTTTTCGGGGTTTGTGCCAACTTTTGATATAGCGCCAGGTATTCAACCAGGTATGTGGGTATTTGCGCCTAAATCTCGTGGTATGGCGACCAGTAGTTTTGTTGGCACTGATGCAAATCCACTATTAAGAGCCCCCTCTCCGGTAATTCGTGTAGAGCAAGGCGATACCATTTGGATACAGCTAGAAAACACCCACTATTTCCCACATACAATTCACTTGCATGGTGTAGATCACCCTTGGGTAGATAGTTCCGGCGAAGGTAATGATGGTGTCCCACAGACCAGTGATAAGTTTGTATTGCCTGGACAAAGTAAAACCTATGAAATTCGTCCAAGAGCCACTGGTAGTTTTGTTTATCACTGCCATGTACAGACGCATATACATTTAGCCATGGGCTTGGTGGGGATGTTCATTGTTGAAGAAAACCGTCCGAATAACTGGGTGCAAACATTTAATGTCGGTGCTGGGCAAGTCAGACATCCATCAAAAGCTGTTTTAGAAGAGTATGATAGCGAATACGATCTACATTATCATGCGATGGATAAAGAATTGCATAGCATTATTCAACAGTCTAACGATCCGCGCTTAATCGCAAGAAAAATGAATCGTGAATATGATATGACTGATTCGACAGAAGATTATCATATCCTGAATGGTCGTTCATTTCCTTATACACTAAGGGAGTCGATTATTGTTGCCGAGCCTGATCAAAATATCAAGTTGCGGATGTTCAATAGTTCAGGTGAATTGATGGCAGTCCACACCCATGGACATAAAGCGACAATTACCCATTATGATGGTGTTGAGCAAAATCCAATTGCGCAGATTACGCGTGATGTTTATGATATAGCACCTGCACAGCGGAATGACTTAAGAATTAATACCACGGATGATGGCTTTCATAGCTATGGGCAAGGTATCTGGATTTTTCATGATCATCGTGAAAAAGGTATTACAACCGACGGCATGAATCCGGGTGGTAATGTCAGTGCTCTGGTATATAAGAAATATCTGAATGAAGTGGGTTTGCCTATGGGGATTGGTGAGAGTATCGAGCCCTTGTTTACTAAAGCGTTTCATGCTCGCAAATTACCCGTCTGGCAAAATATAGATGCCTGGAATAGTTTAGGTGAAATTGATGCCGGTGGCTATGTCGCTCCACCTGCAAGTATTCCCGCTGCACCGGACGTAACACCTGGCTCTGCAAGCATGGAAACACCTGCAGATAATTCATTTAGAAATCTTATATTTGGTCTGTTTTTAGGGCTATTGGTATATTTGTTAATTAGCAATAGAAAGAAAATTTCTGCCTTGGTTTCATCAACAAAAGGAGGCAAAGATAATGATTAAAAAATTATCAGTCGTAGCGATAGCATTAGCCTTATCCGCTCCTGTCATTGCTAAAAAAGAATTTGAAGACCATAACAGAATGATGGATCACGGTGATGGTCATTTAATGGATGCCACGGGCGGTATGGTGATGGGGCAGAATACAGATATTTTGCCTGGTGGTTGTGATAGTATTGCAGCAACTAAAGAAATTACCGTTCATGCAGGGCACAAATATTCTGAAAAATTTCCTGGAACAATGTTTGCTTTTGATGTTCAGGAATATCAATTTGAACCATGCACTAAGCTGACCATTAATTTTATTAATGATGATGAAGTTCGTCACCAGTGGATGATGCATGGCTTACCGAGGTATCTTTACCCTAAGGGTATGTTTCATCTGGAAGTGACAGGCCCTGGTAAAGTAACTGGAACCTTGATTTTTCCACCGGGTGATAAAACCTATCTGGTGCATTGTGACCTCGCGCAGCACATGGAAAAAGGTATGAAAGGGCAGTTGAAAATCGGCAAAGGTGACGGTGATTTACCGAGTATTCCAGGTCTCACAGCGAATGTAATACAAGATGACTATTCTGATAGTTTGCCAGAGAAGTCATTGACAGATACAATGGCTGGAGAAATTGCCGATATTAAAAAGAAAGTTGTTGGTAATGACTCTTTCTTTTCAGGTCTTACCGTCATTGGTTTGGCTATCGGCTTGATTTTTGCCCCTTTATTGGCGCGCAAATTTAACGACATGACGCCTGGCGAGGTAATCACTTATCTCGTTGGTCTGGTAAAAGGAGGTGTTGATATTGTTATTAAATCCATTGGCTGGTTAATTGGTTTAGTGAAAAAATAGTACAAGCTTTATTTCTTAGGAATGGGAATTGAATAAGTTGTGCAATTATGACGCAGTATTTTTGTTTGCCTTCAAGGCGCGGTAACAGGCGCATAGCTAGCTACGTAACTGTTTCCGCAACGCAGAAGGCGAACAAAAAGACAAGTCAGAATGCACAAGTTATTTGATTCCCATTCCTTAAGAGCGTGCGCGGAATAAGTTGGGCAACGGTAGGGAGGGTAAAGGTTTTTTTCGTTCCCGCCTTTATAGTATATTATCCTGTCTGGTATAGTTTGGCGGGCACGCTATCGCTTTGCCCACCCTACGGACTTGTAACTTGCCCAAGTGTGTCATGCACGTTCCTTATTGTATTAGCCTCTAATGAATCTTCATTAGAGGCTTTTTTTATGGCTAAAATAATGAGGTAGCTGTGATAGAATTTTGGGGGCTTTTTGTCAGTGCATTTATTTCATCAACAATTGCGCCAGGAGGGTCTGAAGCAGTATTAGCCTATATGGTCGCTGAGCAGTTACACCCCGTTATGTTGCTGGTTATTGTTGCCACGCTAGGTAATACATTAGGGGCATTGACAACCTGGTGGCTAGGAAGTTTGGCAGCAAAAAAATATCCGGCAGAGCATCTTTTAGATCAGAAAAAACAAAAATCCCTGCGCTGGGTTCAGCAGTGGGGCTATTGGAGCCTGCTCTTTTCATGGTTACCTATTGTTGGCGATGGTCTATGTTTTGCCGGAGGATGGCTGAAGCTACCTTTATTTATATCAATAGTATTGATCTGCATAGGTAAATTAATACGCTATCTCTTTGTTGCGTACTGGTTTGTATAATTCATCAATATAACAATGTCCTAGATAAAGCGAGATATAAGGCTAGGCAGAGTATTCATCCATATTTTTCCATTCTAACAAAGTTACACAGCTAAACTGATAACATATTTTTTATATATCATTGATTTTATTAATTTTCCCACATTTTTAATCACACCCTATCAGATATATGGCCTTGCGGTTTTTAAATGTCCCGTATTAAAATGGTAGCCAATTTGGTCGCTATCCTGTAAATTTATAGTTGATGCAACGACTATAATCATGGCTATCGGCGAGGAAAACAGAGCACGTTGGCCTTTTACTTAAAGAGTAACGAGCATGAAAATCAAACAATTTTTATTTATAATGTCAACAAGCCTTGTTTTAATTGCAGGCTGTGTTGAATCTAAATTACCTGCAAAAACCGGGCAACAGTCAGATCTAGCTATTGCAACTTTTGCAGGGGGCTGTTTCTGGTGTGTAGAATCAGATTTTGAAAAGGTTGCAGGTGTTCACGAGGTTATTTCCGGTTTTAGTGGTGGGCATGTTGATAATCCTACCTATAAACAGGCATCTATGGGATCAACTGGACATATGGAAGCTGTTCAAGTGTATTATGATGCAAATAAAATCAGTTATGATGATCTTTTACAAGTATTCTGGCGGCAAATTAATCCGACAGATAATGAAGGGCAATTTGTAGACAGAGGAAAACATTACCGGCCTGTTATTTTTTATAATAGCGATGAGCAACTTCAATTGGCAACAAAGTCTAAACAAAGCCTTCAGGATTCAGGTCGATATGATAAGCCTATTAATACTGAAATAGTTGCGTTTAAAAACTTCTTTCCAGCGGAGGATTATCATCAGGATTATTACAAAAAAAGCCCGCTAAAGTATAAATATTACCGTTATAACTCGGGGCGCGATCAATATCTGAGCGAAGTCTGGGGTGAAGATTTACAATATACATTAAGCTCTGAGAAAAAGTATATTAAACCTGCTGATGATATATTGCAGAATAAGTTAACACCTTTGCAATACCGTGTTACTCAAAATGATTCAACAGAGCGGGCATTTAATAATCCTTACTGGGATGAAAAAAGGCGCGGGATTTATGTTGATATTGTCAGTGGAGAACCGTTATTTTCATCACTTGATAAATTTAAATCAGGGACTGGCTGGCCTAGTTTTACCCAGCCGTTAAACGCAAACTATATTGTTGAAGAGACTGATTATCTATTGGTGTATCCACGTACTGAGATACGTAGTAAGTATGCAGACTCTCATCTAGGTCACTTATTCAAAGATGGGCCAGAACCAACAGGATTACGATATTGCATTAATTCAGCTGCATTACGTTTTGTGCCTGCTGAAAAACTTAAAGCGGAAGGGTATTCTGAATATTTAGCATTGTTTTGACCAATATCTAAGAAGCAGTAAGGAATGGGAATTAAATAAGTTGTGCAATTATGGCGCAGTATTTTTGTTTGCC
>CAZLLL010000090.1:0-9049 GCA_964560255.1 uncultured Methylomonas sp. | reverse complement strand
CTTATTTGATTCCTATTCCTATACAGTTTTGTAATCAATTCGCACTCAACGGATTGAGTCAGACCAGCGATCAAGAGACCCACACCATGACAAAAATTATATCCTGCTACGATAACCAGCGTGTTGCTTTACTCACCCAGCACGGAAAAGAACTACTCGTTGCGCCGGTACTCGGAAAGGCACTCGGATGTCGAGTAGAGAGGGTCATCGGTTATGACACCGATCTTTTGGGTACCTTTACACGCGAAATACCGCGAGCTGGCAGTCAAATAGAAACAGCACGCAAAAAAGCGCGTATCGGCATGCAATTATCAGGGCTACCTTTAGGGCTGGCTAGTGAAGGAGCCTTTGGTACAGACCCTTATACCCAAATGCTGCCCTGGAATATGGAAATGTTACTTTTTATTGACGACAAGCGTGATATTGAAGTGGTGGGAATTGCTGATGGAAAAGCCTGTTTTTCCCATCTTTTGACAACAGAGTGGACTGAGGCAGAGGCATTTGCACGTCAATATCAGTTTCCAGCACATCACTTAGTGCTGCGCCCGGAAAGCGAAGAGGATAAGCGTATTTGCAAAGGCATTACTACCTGGACAGAACTTGAAATTGCCTTTATTCAAGCGCAGCAACAGACGGCAAGTGGCCAAGTATTTCTGGAAACCGATGTACGTGCCTATGCCAACCCTACGCGACAAGAAACTATTCGCCTAGCTGCCGCAGACCTGGCAAAGAAACTACGCTCCCTATGCCCTGCTTGCGGTATACCAGGTTTCTGGCTAATAGAACGTGTGCCAGGTTTGCCTTGTGAAGACTGTGGTGCACCCACCCGCGAGATTTGTGCTGAAATTCATGGCTGTCTCAAATGCACGCATCGCCTTAGCAATGATTTTACGGAATCTCAATATGCCGATCCTAGTCGTTGTGATAACTGTAATCCCTAGCAATAGAACACAATAAATGGCTACATACCTAAGATGAGACAAACACCAGATAACCTCATTCCAACACTCTACGTGGAAATGCAGGTAGGATGCGCTGAGACACAAAGCGCATCAATGACGACAAGATGCGCTTCGTACCTCAGCACATCCTACTTTCCCTACTTAACTGAATGAGAGTGAGGCAACGAGAACTGTCAAGGTGTCCCATCTTAAATTGGTAGCCAAAAAAAAATTGCCATTCATAACGTTGATTGTGTAACACAGAAACTTCAATCAATACAATTCATTATATAAGGTATAAGCTATGCATAAACCAGCCTTGCTTTTATTGGAAGACGGCACTGTCTTTCACGGTGTGTCAATTGGAGTCGATGGCTGTTCGGTTGGCGAAGTCGTTTTCAATACATCCCTATCAGGGTATCAGGAAATCCTTAGCGACCCCTCCTATGCCCAGCAAATTATCACTTTGACCTATCCGCATATCGGCAATGTTGGCACCAACTCCGAGGATGATGAATCGGATAGTGTTTATGCTAGTGGTTTAGTCATTAGAAATTTGCCGAGTCTAGCTAGTAACTGGCGTTCAGAGCAGTCCTTAACCGACTATTTACTTGCTAGACAAATTGTAGCCATTGCCGATATTGATACCCGCCAGCTGACTCGTATCCTGCGTAATAAAGGTGCGCAAAGAGGCTGCATTATAGCAGGGGACGAGATAGATATGGTCAAGGCCAAACAAGCTATAGCAGATTTTCCTGGCCTGACGGGGATGGACCTGGCTAAACAAGTCAGTGTATCCACACAATATCAGTGGACAGAAGATATCTGGCATTTAGGCCAAGCGCATTCAACAGCCAGTAACCTGCACAAGCATGTAGTCGCTTATGATTTTGGCATCAAGAGGAATATCCTGCGTTTGTTGGCAAACCGTGGCTGTCGAGTCACCGTAGTCCCCGCAATAACGCCGGCTGAACAGGTATTAGCCATGCAGCCTGACGGGGTTTTTCTTTCCAATGGCCCAGGGGATCCTGAGCCTTGCTCTTATGCCATCACAGCAATTAAAACCTTGCTACAACATAAAACCCCACTGTTTGGTATTTGTCTGGGTTACCAATTGTTGGCATTGGCCAGTGGTGCAAAAACCGAAAAAATGGTCGTTGGCCATCATGGAGCCAATCATCCAGTACAACAAAAATCCACCGGACGAGTTATGATCAGCAGTCAAAACCATGGTTTTTCTGTTAATGAAGCGTCCTTGCCTGATCACTTGAAAGCGACTTACCATTCCTTGTTCGATGGTAGCTTGCAGGGTATTGAACGCACCGATTGCCCTGCTTTTGGTTTTCAAGGACATCCTGAAGCCAGCCCAGGTCCCAATGATGTGGAAATTCTGTTTGACGAATTTATCACATTAATGAATCAATCTGCGTAAATGTTATCCGACTAAATTAAAATGCCAAAAAGAACCGATATAAAATCTATTTTACTACTGGGTGCAGGTCCTATTGTGATTGGTCAGGCCTGTGAATTTGATTATTCGGGCACTCAGGCTTGCAAAGCACTACGCGAAGAAGGTTTTCGTGTTATTCTGGTCAATTCTAATCCGGCCACTATCATGACCGACCCGGAGATGGCGGATGCCACCTATATTGAACCGATTGACTGGCAAACTGTTGAAAAAATCATCGCCAAAGAACGCCCGGATGCCTTGCTCCCTACCATGGGCGGTCAAACAGCACTAAATTGCGCACTAGATCTTGATCGTCATGGTGTGTTGGAAAAATACGGCGTTGAGATGATCGGTGCCCGTAAGGAAGCAATTGAGAAAGCCGAAGATCGGGATTTATTTAATCAAGCCATGCGTAAAATCGGCTACGAAGTAGCTCAATCAAGTATTGCACGCACTCTGGAAGAAGCCTTTGTAGCACAGCGTGAAGTCGGCTACCCGACGGTTGTTCGCCCTTCGTTTACCATGGGGGGGAGTGGTGGAGGCATCGCTTATAACAAAGAAGAGTTTATTGAGATCTGCGAACGTGGACTCAGTTTATCGCCCACCAAGGAATTATTGATTGAAAAGTCGCTACTGGGCTGGAAAGAGTTTGAAATGGAAGTGGTTCGCGACACTAACGATAATTGCATCATTATCTGCTGCATCGAAAATGTCGATCCGATGGGCGTACATACTGGTGATTCAATTACCGTAGCACCGGCGCAGACGCTAACTGACAAGGAATATCAGATTCTGCGGAATTTATCTCTGGCAGTATTGCGTGAAATTGGTGTCGATACCGGTGGTTCAAACGTGCAGGTAGCGATAAACCCAGAAGATGGTCGTTTGCTGGTGATTGAAATGAACCCCAGGGTTTCACGTTCTTCCGCTCTAGCTTCCAAAGCCACTGGTTTTCCGATTGCCAAAATAGCAGCAAAGCTGGCCATTGGTTATACCCTGGATGAGCTACGCAATGATATTACGGGCGGTGCAACGCCTGCATCCTTTGAACCATCAATTGATTATGTGGTGGTTAAAATACCACGTTTTGCCTTTGAGAAATTCCCCCAGGCCGATGACCGTTTAACTACTCAAATGAAATCGGTTGGCGAAGTGATGGCGATGGGGCGCAGTTTTCAGGAATCTTTACAGAAAGCATTGCGAGGCCTGGAGGTTGGGGTCTCAGGTCTGGATGAAATTATTACTGCTGACAGCGACAATGTGACAGGCATTATTATTCGTGAGCTCAGCCACCCAGGGCCGCAGCGACTCTGGTATATTGCGGATGCTTTTCGCATAGGTATGAGTTTTGAGCAGATTCAGCAAGCCAGCAAATACGACCCCTGGTTTCTGGCACAAATTGAAGACCTGGTTCGGTGCGAACAACAATTATCCACAAAAACACTCAGTACCTTACAAAAAACAGAATTGTTGCAACTGAAACGTAAAGGTTTTTCTGATCTGCGATTGGCTAAATTATTAGCCAGTCAGGAAATGGAAGTACGCAATTTGCGTCATAAACTGGGTATCCGCCCGGTCTATAAACGGGTTGATTCCTGCGCCGCAGAATTTACCTCGGATACCGCTTATCTATACTCCACTTATGAGCAGGAGTGTGAGGCCAGGGTCTCTTCTGACAAAGATAAAATCATTATTCTGGGCGGCGGGCCTAATCGAATCGGTCAAGGGATTGAATTTGATTATTGCTGTATTCATGCAGCGCAGGCATTACGTGAAGATGGCTTTGAAACCATTATGATTAACTGTAATCCGGAAACCGTTTCGACTGATTTTGACACCTCTGATCGTTTGTACTTTGAATCATTGACGTTGGAGGATGTACTGGAGATTATCCAGCTGGAGAAACCCAAAGGCGTGATTGTGCAATACGGTGGACAAACGCCGCTAAAATTAGCGCGAGCGCTTGAAGCCGCAGGTGCCCCCATTATTGGCACTTCACCGGATTCCATTGACCTGGCCGAAGACCGCGAACGATTCCAGAAATTATTGCAACGACTGGATTTACAGCAACCATCCAATGCCACTGCCCGTTCTGTGGAACAGGCAATTCATTGTGCCAGCGAACTAGGCTACCCGCTGGTGGTGCGTCCTTCCTATGTACTGGGTGGTCGAGCGATGGAAATCGTGACGGATGAAAATAGCTTGCGTCGCTATATGAAAGAAGCAGTCTCCGTCTCTAATGATTCGCCGGTGTTACTGGATCGCTACCTGAACGATGCGGTGGAAATGGATGTCGATGCCATTTATGATGGTGAAACTTTATTGATAGGCGGCTTGATGCAGCATGTCGAGCAGGCGGGTGTGCATTCAGGTGATTCAGCTTGCTCACTGCCCCCTTATGATTTATCCGCTTCTATTCAAGACCAACTGCGTGTACAGGTTGGTAAAATGGCAGCAGCTCTGGGTGTGCGTGGACTAATGAATACTCAGTTTGCCATTCAAGGGGATAATATTTATGTGTTGGAAGTCAACCCCAGAGCCTCACGTACCGTGCCGTTTGTATCCAAGGCCACGGCATACCCACTGGCAAAAATTGCAGCTCGCTGTATGGTTGGTATCAGTTTGAAACAACAAGGCATCACTCAGGAGCGTATCCCCGACTATTATTCAGTAAAAGAAGCGGTATTTCCCTTTGTCAAATTCCCAGGAGTAGACTCTTTATTGGGCCCAGAAATGAAATCTACCGGTGAAGTCATGGGGATCGGTAAAACCTTTGCCGAAGCCTTTGCTAAATCACAGCGCGCTGCGGGTGTTGATTTGAGTCAGAGCGGTCAGGTGTTGATCAGTATACGCAACAGCGATAGACCCAAACTAGCTGAATTGGCAAGCGTGTTGATTAATAAAGATTATCAAATTATTGCCACCGCAGGCACGGCCAAATCACTACGAGACGCAGAGATCCCTTGTGAGACTGTCTTTAAAGTCCATGAAGGCCGACCTAACACCGTCGATATGATTATGAATGGTCAAATTCAGTTGATTGTGAATACCACCGAAGGACTTAAATCCATCACCGATTCATTTACCATGAGAAGAACGGCACTGCAATATAAAGTGGCTTATTACACTTCCATGGAAGCCGCTTTAGCCGCCAGCCATGCATTAGGTGAACTGGCCGTTAGCGATGTCAATTGTCTACAGACATTACACGCATCCTTACACTATAAAGCAGGAGATGATTAACATGTCCCAAAATAAATACAACCGTGAATTTTCATCACAGGTCGTTGATGGCATGGAACGTGCGCCCAGTCGCGCCATGCTGTATGCCGTTGGTTTTAAAGCGGAAGATTTCAACAAACCACAGATTGGCATTGCTTCAACCTGGAGTATGGTTACGCCGTGTAATATGCACATTAACGACCTGGCAGATCATGCGGCACAAGGCGTTAATGAGGGTCAGGGCAAAGCCGTTATCTTCAACACCATTACGATTTCCGATGGTATTTCCATGGGCACAGAGGGGATGAAATATTCTTTGGTCTCCAGAGAAGTGATTGCCGATTCAATTGAAACGGTGGTTGGCTGTCAGGGCTTTGATGGTGTTGTGGCCATTGGTGGTTGTGACAAAAACATGCCTGGCTGCATGATCGCCCTGGCGCGACTCAACCGTCCCAGCCTATTTGTTTATGGGGGCACCATCCTGCCTGGCTGCCACAATAATAAAACGCTGGACGTGGTTTCCGTGTTTGAAGCCGTTGGTGCCAGAGCCAATAATAAAATTGATGATGCCGAATTAGCTGCAATTGAACAAAAAGCCATTCCAGGTGCAGGTTCCTGTGGCGGCATGTATACAGCAAATACTATGGCATCAGCCATTGAAGCAATGGGCATGAGCTTACCTGGCAGTTCGGCGCAAGTGGCGATATCAAAAGACAAACGCGTAGATTGTGAACAGGCGGGAGCGGCGGTACTGGAATTATTGAAAAACAATATTAAACCTCGCGACATCATGACGCATAAGGCGTTTGAAAATGCCATCACCATGATCATTGTCTTAGGGGGGTCAACCAATGCGGTATTGCATATGATCGCAATGGGCAATGCCTGCAAAGTTGACATTAGCCTAGATGACTTCACCCGTATTGGTGCCAGAACCCCGGTGCTGGCTGATTTAAAGCCCAGTGGTCATTACCAGATGGCGGAATTGATTGAAATTGGCGGCATCCTGCCCCTAATGAAAATTCTATTGGACAAAGGCTTGTTGCATGGTGAATGTTTAACCGTCACCGGTAAAACACTGGCAGAAAATTTAGCGGATGTCGCCCCTTACCCTGATCATCAAACTATTATTCGCGCCTTTGATCAGCCCATCAAAAAAGACAGTCATATCGCTATTCTATATGGTAATCTGGCCACTGAAGGCGCGGTGGCAAAAATCACTGGCAAAGAAGGTCTAGCCTTTACTGGCACTGCAAAAGTATTTGATGCCGAAGAGCTAGCGTTGAAAAGTATCCTTGACGGTGACATTGTTAAAGGTGATGTGATTGTGATTCGCTATGAAGGCCCTAAAGGTGGGCCTGGAATGCGGGAAATGCTGTCACCCACCTCGGCGATTATGGGTAAAGGGCTGGGACAACATATTGCCTTAATTACCGACGGCCGTTTTTCCGGTGGAACCCACGGCTTTGTGGTCGGCCATATTACCCCGGAAGCTTATGTGGGTGGCGTTTTGGCCGTGGTAGAAAATGGCGATCAAATCAGTATTGATGCTAAAAATAAAACCATTACCTTACTGGTTCCAGAAGACCTGATTAATCAGCGCTTAAAAAACTGGCAACAACCCCAGCCTAACTATACTCGGGGGGTATTATCCAAGTATGCCAAGCTGGTAAGTTCTGCTTCTACTGGTGCTGTTACAGATAATTAAAACGTATACTTTTAACCCATCCATTAAAAAATGCTATCTATTAAAGAAGCTATCCAGCGCTTGCAACAAGGCGGTGTGATAGCCATACCCACAGAAACAGTCTATGGCCTGGCGGCTGATGCCTCGCAATCCCAAGCGGTCAAGCGTATTTTCAGCATCAAGGGGCGCCCCCCTGACCACCCATTAATTGTTCATATCGGCTCGGTTGGGCAAGTGCATGATTGGGCAGAGGAAATTCCAGAACTATTCTGGCCATTAGCCAAACAATTCTGGCCAGGCCCCTTAACGATTATTTTTAAAAAAAAACCGCAGGTCGATTCATTAGTCACCGGGGGACAGGATACCATTGCCCTGAGAATCCCGGCGCACAAAAAGGTCTTGCAATTATTAGTCGCCTTAAAGTGCGGCTTGGCTGCCCCGTCTGCGAACCGTTTTGGTCAGGTGAGTCCAACCACCGCGCAACATGTCATCGATGCATTAGGTGCTGAAGTGGATGGAATTATTGACGGTGGAGTCTGCGAGGTAGGAATAGAATCGACTATCCTGGATCTAAGTCAGAAACAACCTAGAATTTTGCGCCCCGGGCAGATCAGTCAGGTACAGATAGAAGCTTGCCTAGGCCAGTCGTTATCGACCCAAAAACAGCACATTGTGCGTGCCCCTGGGATGCTAAAAGCTCACTATGCACCCGCAACGCCTCTGCTTTTAATGGATGAATCGGCACTAGGTCATCAGTTAGACGCATATCTGGCAGATAATTTAAAAATTAATGTATGGTCAGTTTATGCGCCTCAGTCGCAACATAAAAATATTCTTTGGCAAGCCTCACCAACTGATAGCAAACAATTTGCCAGGGTTCTGTATCAACAGTTACGCCAATTTGATACGGTGTCGGCCGACATTACCTTAATTCAGCACCCTCCAGAATTACCAGAATGGCAAGGTGTGATTGATCGTTTAACGCGTGCATCAGCACATTTTTCGGATTGATTAATTCCATTCTGATAAGCTGAAATTATTATAAAATGAGAAAACTATTTGTAACAGGAATTGGAACCAATGTTGGAAAAACAGTTGTTTCTGGGATACTGACAAGAACATTGAATGCAGATTACTGGAAACCCGTGCAGGCAGGTGATCTCGACAACACAGATACGATGAAGGTTAAAAAGTGGGTGAACAAAGCGGATTGCACTTTCCACCCTGAAAGGTATCGGCTGAGCCAACCGATGTCCCCACATGCTGCTGCCGAAATCGACAATATCAATATTTGTCTGGAAGATTTTACCTTGCCATCGACAGAAAAGGTGCTGGTGATTGAAGGTGCTGGTGGAGTACTGGTGCCTTTAAATACTCAAGTGCTCATTGTAGATTTAATTGCATACTTAGAGGTAGGAGTCGTCATTGTTTCTCGCCATTATCTGGGTAGTATCAATCATACCTTACTCACCATTGCCGAACTAAACAGAAGGCAAATAGCCATTATCGGAATTGTTTTTAATGGCGAACAAAATACGGCCAGTGAAAGTATCATTTTAAGTCAGACTGGCCTGCCATTACTCTTTCGACTCGATGAAGAGCCGCTTATATCCAGTGCCGTCATAGAAAAATACAGCAAGTCTTTGACGACACCACTGTCCACTATTCTGATGCACGCCTGCGACTAAAGTTAAGCAACCGCTAGGATCTGCACGGAATAAGTTAAGCCGCTTAGATAAACAGGGTTAG
>CAZLLL010000089.1:0-9113 GCA_964560255.1 uncultured Methylomonas sp. | reverse complement strand
TAAAATGCATTCTTCACGCGATTATGAATGTGAAGTATGGTTAAGAATGTGCACGCGCACCTTAAGAATACTAATGCGGGACATCATCTCTACTCTGTAAATATTGCTTAATAACTTTTGCTGCAATAGGGGCTGCAATCGAGCTACCATGACTACCGTGCTCAGCAATCACGGCGACAGCAATTTTAGGGTTATTTGCAGGTGCAAAAGCTATAAATAAGGCATGGTCACGCATATTAAATGCAATCTCATCCTCATTATATTCTTCATCTTGCTTGATTGTGTATACTTGCGCGGTTCCTGTTTTACCAGCAATTTGATAATCAATATCTTTTCCTATTCTCCGTGCTGTTCCTCTAGCAGAGTGTACAACATGTACCATTGCATTAATAATATCTTGCACATTTTCAGGCTGCAGAGGAAGCTGTTCTGGAGGAGCGCGGTTAATTTCAATATCTCCATCCAGCTGAACAATACGTTCAGCTAAATAAGGTGTCACTACATTTCCTTTATTCGCCAATGTGGCCGTGGCTCGTGCTAATTGCATCGGTGTTACCTGAGTAAATCCCTGACCAATACCTGTAATTAAAGTTTCACCCGGAAACCAGGCTTGTTGACGATAAATGCGTTTCCATTCTCGAGAAGGCAAAAGGCCCCGCTTTTCTCCTTTTAAATCTATGCCTGTTTTTTGCCCAAAACCAAATTGCTGTAAAAAAGCAGATATTTTATCTATCCCTAAGGCTAGAGAAAGATCATAAAAATAGACATCGCAGGATTGAGTAATCGCAATATCCAAATCCACTTTGCCATGCCCCCATTTTTTCCAGTCACGATATTTATGTGATTTATGAGGGAGCTGATAATACCCTGGGCAAAATAAGGTCTGATGTTTATGCCTGATTTTATATTCTAGCCCGGCAAGCCCCATAAAAGGTTTTAGGGTTGAGCCTGGAGGATACTGGCCCCGTAAAACCCGATCAAATAGTGGCTTATTTTTAGATGCATTCAGTGCTTTATAATCAACGTAACTGATACCTGAAACAAATAAGTTGGGGTTAAAGCTTGCTTTACTCACTTGAACTAAAACCCCACCCGTCTCTAAATCAATGGCAACAACACCTCCATTATAATCTGCTAAAGCATCATAGGCTGTTTTCTGTAAATCAATATCCAATGTTAAATAAATATCTGCACCAGGTGTTGGCTCAATAGTCCGCAATTCATTTATCGGTTTACCCTTCGCATTCGTTTCTATTTCAGCATAACCAACATGCCCGCGTAATATGTCCTCATAAGAACGTTCTATACCGATTTTACCAATTGAATGAACGGCGCGATATTCTGCTTCTGGTAAAGTTTTCAATTCCCGCTCATTGATTCGCCCCATATAGCCAACAACGTGAGCAGTCAGTTCTGCATAAGGGTAGTGGCGAATTAAGCGAGCATGAATATCAACACCTGTAAAAGTGTGCCTTAGCACTGCAAACCTGGCGACTTCTGTTTCATTCATCTGTAATAACAGCGGAATACTATCAAAGTACTTATAACGTTTACGTTGCTTTTTAAAGGCATCAATTTTTTCTTGAGAAATTGTCAGAGCCGCCTGTAAACGCAACAAAGTATCGTCAAGATTCGCGACTTGCTCAGGAATGATTTCCAGACTATATGAGGGAAGATTTTGTGCTAAAATATGTCCATGTTTATCGTAAATAATCCCTCTCGTAGGAGGCACCGAGGTGACCTTTATCCGATTATTGGTTGCCATATTACGATATTGGCTATACCCTGCAACTTGCAGGAAAATCAACCGGCTGATGAGTCCAGCGACCAACAATAGTATAATGATAAATAAGATGATGCTTCTACTTAAGAAAATGCGATTTTCTAAATACTTATTTTTAATAACTTGATGACGACGCATATTATGGAAGACGCACCTTACTTAAAACAATTGCAACCACAGGCCATATTAAACTACCTGTCAACACGGGCAACCAAAAAGAGAGAGGCATTAATTGATGATTGATATGCTCTATCCAGAACAGCAGAATGCGAGCGAGCAATAGAATTGCAAAAATAGCTAAACTTTGCTGCATAATCGGAAATTGCCTGATGCGTTTATGTTGCTTTTCACACAGAAAAATACTGACGGCATATGTTAATGCATATTGACCTAATAACTGCCCTGTCAGAACATCTACCAGCAACCCCACTATCCATGCCTTGCCAATGCTTGCCTCTTCAGGTGTTGCGAGTACCCAGTAAATCAAGGTGAGCATGACCCAGTCAGGGGCAGAAACTGAAATAACAGCTGACCAGGGTGCGATTCTCAATGCCATTGCTATGATAACAGTAAACCAATAAGCAAAAGCACCTGGTTTATTTATTTGACCCATCGCCTTCAACACTAACCTGCTTGATAAGAGACACCACCTGTTCATTATTCCAGACAATCAACAGCTCTCTATTGGTATTCAAAGCTGCTTTAGGTGCTGCATAGATGACTGCAAAAGGTTTGTCCGGCTGTTGTACAAAAGACTCGACCACCGCAACAGGATAGCCTTGCGGAAAAACGCCTCCCAGGCCAGAGGTGATCAACAAATCACCGGGGATAATATCGGCATTATTTGGTAAAAAAGGTAGAGATAGCTTATTTAATTGACCACTGCCAATCGCAATGGTATGTAAACCATTACGATTTACTTGTACAGGAATTGCATGGTTAGGATCGGTGATTAAAATTATTTCGGAACTTAAAGGTAGGGCTTTGCTAACCTGGCCGACAATCCCGTCATCGCCCAATACCGCTTGAGCTTTATGCACACCAAACTGACTGCCTTTATTAACGACAACGATGTGTTCATAGGGTGCAAGGGTCACTGACATTAATTCCGCGACTAATACCTGCTCTCCAAGCTTAAAAGAGCTGTCTAGTAAAGAACGAAGACGAATATTTTCCTTCTCTAGTGCCGCTAGTTTTAATAGTTTTGCGCTATTAAATAAATGCTGTCGTTTTAAATCGGTATTTTCCTTTACTAGATCCTGATAGCTACCTAGAGAATCAACTGTCGAGTTATAAAGGCGTGTAGGCGCTGCAACAGCATATTGAATAGGGTGGACTAGCACAGAGAGAGCATCACGTAGCGGTTTTAATTTATCACTATTCAGGTCAAATATCATCAGCGCGAGTGATAATAAAATCACGATAAGGAAACGCGTATTAATTAAAGTACCAGAGGAAAATAAATGTTTTATAGCTGTTTACCCTAAATAAAGGATGAGGAAAATGACAAATAGAATTAACAATTTGCAGGGCTCACTCTCAAGTATAGCTTAAATAACAATTGACTTGTCTTTTTGTCCGTCTTCGGTGTTGCACAAACAGTTACGTAGCTCGCTAGAGCTAAGTTTGTACGCCTTGAATACGAACAAAAATCCTGCGTCAGTTGCTCAACTTAGGGAGCTGGAAATAAATAATCGTCCAATATTGGGCAGGGTTTTTATTCGTATTCAAGGCGTAGTAGCAGGCGCATAGCAGGCTACGTAACTGTTACTACAACGCAGAAGACGGACAAAAAGACCAGCAATATTGGATGATTATTTGTTTCCATCTCCCTTATTCTGTGCTCATTCCTTACTCTAAAGAAAATGCAGCTAACCCTTTTTCATCCAGCATTTCCAGAACAGCTCCTCCTCCGCGAGCAACACAAGTCAGAGGATCATCAGCAATATGCACCGGTAACCCCGTCTCTTCCGCAACCAGCCGGTCTATATCTTTTAATAAAGCACCACCACCTGTGATCACTATTCCCCGCGTTGCAACATCTGCACCTAATTCAGGCGGAGTCTGCTCCAATGCAACCTTTACCGCCCCGACGATTCCCGATAAAGGCTCCTGTAGAGCTTCTAGTATCTCATTACTGTTTAAGGTGAAGCCACGCGGCACACCTTCGGCTAAATTGCGTCCCTTTACCTCAATCTCCATAATTTCACTGCCTGGATACGCCGTACCAATTTCCAGTTTAATTTGTTCAGCAGTGGCTTCACCAATTAATGTGCCATAATTTCTGCGCACATAATTAATAATCGCTTCATCAAATCGGTCGCCCCCTATGCGTACCGAAGCTGAATAAACGATTCCGTTAAGAGAAATAATGGCCACTTCTGATGTCCCTCCCCCTATATCCAGAACCATTGAGCCATAGGCTTCATGAATGGGCATACCTGCCCCCATAGCCGCCGACATAGGCTCTTCAATCAAATACACTTCACGTGCGCCTGCCATGGTAGCCGACTCTCTAATAGCACGTCTTTCAACCTGTGTTGAACCACAGGGTACACAAATCAATATCCGTGGGCTTGGTCGAAAAAATTTATTTTCATGTACTTTTTTAATAAATTCGCGCAACATGCGTTCTGTTACCGCAAAATCAGCAATCACACCGTCCTTGAGAGGGCGAATAGCTGTAATGTTTCCCGGTGTACGGCCTAGCATTAACTTGGCTTCCAGTCCTACAGCAGCCACCATCTTAGAGCCTCGCAGTCGATCTTCTTTAATGGCAACAACAGAAGGTTCGTTTAGGACTATGCCTTGTCCTGGCATATAAATCAGTGTATTTGCTGTTCCTAAATCAATGGCTAAATCATTAGAAAACATGCCGCGAAATTTTTTAAACAACATTAATTTTTGTTCCTGAACATATATAAAATCCCTCTACTTTAACAATCAATAAGGTATTAGGGCAAGAGATACTTTATGTGGTCACAGCTACGGTGTTTCAAGTACTGTTTTTTGCCACGATACTGTATTGCTGAAACGGTTATATAGCCTGCTATGCGCTTGTTCCTTCGCCTTTGTTGATGACAAAAATCAACTCGCTATAAACACCGCATCCGTGACCCCATGAAGCATATAAAGTATCATATTACCTTATCTGTTTTTAACTAGCCAACATAGTGCTATATAAAGCTGAAAAACTACTTAATTTAATGGAGTAATGATGTCGTTAACAGTTGATGATGTTAATAAAATAGCGTATTTAGCGCGCCTGGGAATTGATACTCAGAATCTCGAATCCTATACTAAAGATTTATCAGGCATATTAGATTTAGTTGCTCAGATGAGCACAGTGAATACCGATAATGTCACACCGATGGCTCACCCACTGGGTCAGGTTCAACGTTTACGTGTAGATCAGGTAAACGAGAGCAATCAACGTGAAGATTTTCAAACCATTGCACCACAAGTTGAAGCTGGCTTATATCTTGTGCCCAAAGTCATTGAATGAGGTGATAACAACACATGCACATTAAAACTATTACACAACTCGTTCAAGGGCTGCGTGCGGGTGATTTTTCCAGTCAGGAGCTAACTCAGTTATATCTGGACCGCATCAACCAGCATCAGGATTTAAATAGCTTTATTAGCGTTACTGATGAACAAGCCATTGTGGCTGCTAAGCAAGCCGATGCCCTACTAGCCGCTGGCAATCCCTCGGTATTAACGGGCGTACCTATCGCTCATAAAGATATTTTTTGTACACTGGGCATTAAAACTAGTTGCGGCTCAAAGATGCTGGATAACTTTATAGCGCCTTACAACGCGACCGTTGTTGAAAAATTTAACACAGCCGGTGCTGTGACACTGGGCAAGCTAAATATGGATGAGTTCGCAATGGGCTCATCTAATGAGACCAGCTTTTACGGTGCAGTGCATAATCCCTGGGCAAAAAACACGGTACCAGGTGGTTCTTCTGGCGGTTCAGCAGCTGCGGTTGCCGCACATTTAATACCCGGTGCAACAGGCACAGATACGGGAGGATCTATTCGCCAACCTGCTGCACTCTGTGGTATCACGGGCTTAAAACCCACCTATGGCCGTGTTTCACGCTATGGTATGATTGCCTATGCTTCAAGTCTGGATCAGGGCGGCCCCATGACACAAACGGCTGAAGATGCCGCACTTATGTTACAAGTCATGGCAGGCTTTGATACTAAAGATTCAACGAGTGTTGACTGTGTCGTACCTGACTATAGTGAAGGCTTAAACAATAGTCTTCAAGGACTTAAAATCGGTTTGCCTAAAGAGTTTTTTGATGACGGTTTGAACAACGAGATGGCAACTGCCATTGAAGCGGCGATCAATGAATACAAAAAACTAGGTGCGGAAATTATCGAAGTCTCCATGCCTAATTTAAAACTAGCTATTCCTGCCTACTATGTGATTGCTCCCGCTGAGTGCTCAGCTAACCTTTCGCGCATGGATGGTGTACGTTTTGGTCATCGCTGCAACAATCCAGCCAATTTAAATGACCTGTACATACGCTCACGTGGTGAAGGGTTTGGCACAGAAGTTAAACGACGTATACTGGTCGGTACTTATGCTTTATCGGAAGGGTATTACGATGCCTATTACGTCAAAGCACAAAAAATTCGCCGTTTAATCAGCGATGATTTCAATAAAGCACTAAAGCAAGTCGATGTCATTATGGGGCCTGTCACCCCGACCTCGGCATTTGGACTCGGCGAAAAAACCAGTGATCCTATAGAAATGTATTTAGCCGATATCTACACCATTGCTATTAATCTGGCTGGCCTACCTGCCATGTCCATTCCTGCTGGCTTTATTGATAAAAAACCGGTGGGCTTGCAGATTATTGGCAACTATTTTGATGAAGCAAAGTTGCTCAATGTGGCACATCAATATCAGCAAGTCACCGACTGGCATCAACAAACACCACAAGGCTTTGAATAAGGAGCGATACTATGCAATGGGAAACTGTTATCGGGCTGGAAATTCACGCCCAACTGGCAACAAAAACTAAAATCTTTTCAGCAGCGTCCACTGCCTATGGTGCAGAGCCTAACACACAAGCCTGTGCAGTTGATTTAGGTCTGCCAGGTGTGTTGCCTGTCTTAAATCAGGAAGTCGTGCGTATGGCTGTCAAATTCGGAATGGCAATAGAAGCAGAGGTCGCTGATTATTCCGTCTTTGCCAGAAAAAATTATTTCTATCCTGACTTACCCAAAGGCTACCAGATCAGTCAGATGGATCATCCCATTGTTGGTATCGGCTATATGGATATTGAAGTCGATGGCCAGATTAAACGTGTGGGTGTTACGCGTGCGCATTTAGAAGAAGATGCTGGTAAATCATTACATGAAGATTTTCACGGCCTAACCGGAATTGATTTAAACCGGGCAGGTACCCCCTTGCTGGAAATTGTATCAGAGCCTGATATGCGTTCAGCTAAAGAAGCGGTCGCCTATATGCGTAAAATTCACGAACTGGTGCAATATCTGGATATTTGTGATGGCAATATGCAGGAAGGCTCATTCCGCTGTGATGCTAATGTATCCATTCGTCCTGTAGGGCAAGAAGAATACGGTACACGTACTGAACTGAAAAACATTAACTCATTCAAATTTGTTGAAAAAGCGATTAATATCGAAGTTGAACGCCAAATTGATATTATTGAAGCAGGCGGCAGAATTACTCAGGAAACACGCCTGTATGATGCCGACAAAAATGAAACTCGCTCCATGCGTAGTAAAGAAGAAGCGAATGATTACCGCTACTTCCCTGACCCAGACTTATTGCCTGTATACATTAGCCAAGAGTTACGCACACAAGTCAAAGCAGATTTGCCTGAATTACCGCATATAAAAAAGCAACGTTTTATAGAGCAATATAGTTTAGATACTGATACAGCGACACAGCTCACCAGCTCTAAACAGCTGGCAAATTATTTTGAGGCTTTAATCAGCGAATCAGCTTGTGCAGCGAAAATATGCAGTAACTGGGTAACTGTTGAGCTATCAGGTGCACTGAATAAACTCAATCTGGATATTAGTCAATCACCTGTCTCTCACGAGCGCCTTGCCGGTTTATTAAAGCGCATTAGCGATAACACCATTTCAGGAAAAATTGCCAAGCAAGTGTTTGAACTAATGCTCAGCTGTGAAGATAGCGCCGATGCCATTATTGAAGCACAAGGTTTAAAACAAATCACCGATAGCGGCGCAATTGAAGCAATAATTGATAAAATAATCGCCGATAATCCAAGACAAGTTGAGCAATATTTAAGCGGTAAAGATAAGGTGTTTGGATTCTTTGTTGGGCAAACGATGAAAGCCTCTCAAGGAAAAGCCAGTCCAGGTGAAGTAAATAAGATTCTTAAGGGGAAACTAAAGCGGTAAAACAAGCGAAAAAAACATACAATAAAAGTCAAATAGAATAAGGGTTAAGAGAAATCAAGACCCTTTTTATTGTCTTTGATATGCCTTTTTGTAATCGTTCAGTCTAGGGTGTTAAATCTATTGTGTTTTGCGACTTAAATATTCATACCTAAATCCTGCAAGCTATAGACCCAATAAACCATAAATATATATGAAACAATGGCATAATAGAGTTTTCCTGATTTTATTATCTCATTTTTTTCATGAAGTCCTCAAAAGCATCAAAAACCTCATCTCGCGTCCGAAATCGTGCACGCTCAGTCAAAATATCCTCCACTGCACATGGATTGACAAGCCAGGCAGGACTTATTCCAGTCGTGAAATATTTGGACCGAATAGAGTTTGAAAAAGTTGTATCTTAATAACGAAAGAATTGACCCCATCCTTTCTTGTGAATTTTTTCATATCAACGATGAATATAAATAATGAAAATGCAAGCCATAGAACTCACAGCACAAATAACCAAACAACACGAAATCCATTTAAAATTACCTGATGATATTAATGCAACCCATGTAAAAGTAATCGTGATGTATGAAAATACTGAAACGCCACCACAAACTAAAAGACGTGTGTTTGGTCAATACCGAGGCAAAATTAAAATTTCAGACTCCTTTAATGATGAGTTAGGCGATGATTTTTGGCTGGGTAAAGAGTAATGAATTTACTCTTGGACACGCATATTTTTCTTTGGCTAAATGAACAGCCTGAAAAATTATCTGCCAATATTTTAAATCATTGTGAAGACAGTAATAATACACTTTTTCTAAGTCATGTTTCGCCGTGGGAAATACAAATTAAACAGCAGTTAGGAAAATTAGCGTTGGATGAGCCGTTGCAGGCCATGATAGAAACGCAACAACAGGAAAATAATT
>CAZLLL010000088.1:2926-9160 GCA_964560255.1 uncultured Methylomonas sp. | reverse complement strand
AAAGACTCGCAATATTGGATGATTATTTGTTTCCATCTCCCTTAAGTTGGTAGCCCAGAAATTCAAGCCTGAATACCTGGTTTTAAAAAATTGCCCAAATTGATTTGTGCATGTTCCTGTAAAAATTATATGCTTTAAGAAGGTATCTGAAAATTAAAACGACAAAGAAAAAAGCAAAAACAGTATCTCCTCAGCAGGCGATGCAAACATTTATTGAGGGAATTCTGGATGATGTTTTCCGCAATCATGACGTTCCACAAGATATTCGCCGTAGAGCGCGCGAGTTTGCCCGTAAATTTGAATATACAGATGCGACTTACCTAGGCCCAGAAGCAAGACGAGCGGCTGGGCGAGAGTATGACATTTGGTCAGATGATATCTTTCGTTCGATACAGGCAGGTGATTATCGGGAAGATATATTAAAGCAGTTTATTAATCACTTAAGTGTTTTTTTGCAGGAAAAACGTTCCGATGCTTTATTTGCGGTGGTGATAGAAGAAATTACCGATGGTCACAAATTTATTCACTACCGTTTAACCGAGCATTTAGGGCCAACTATACATAAAAAGCATTGGCAAAATTATGGCGAAAGAGTTGCAAACGGAACTGACCACCCTTTTTTTCGTGCGATCTTAGACCCTGAACTTGAGCATGAAGGGCTTGGAGTCTGGTATGGGAGTTCCTTAACAAGTGTTTACCCCTACACGAACGAATTTAATGATTTAATACAGGTGTGTTGCAATTACGGAGAACCGCTACAGGAACCCTTGAGTGCATTTTGGCTATCCGCCATTAAACTGGAATCGGAAGAAGTCGATCAGCCACATCGGCTCATTTTTATTGCCTACCCTAATCATGGTACGGCGGCTAGCCCTAAAGTAGGACGCGCGGCAGCACAGGAATGGCGTATGCTGCAATTATTAAGTATTGCTTATCGACAAGTCGATCATAAAATACGCAATTTAAACCAGCGTATTGCCGCCCAACGAGTCGATATGCTACGTGATTTAGGCCCAGGATTTCTGGCGCATGAACTGCATACCCACCTTGCCAATCTTTATGATTTAAATACCATGATGATTGGGCATGTCAAAGGCTTGTTAGATACTTATCCCACAGATACGCATGTACAAGCAACTGGAAGTCGTTTAAATCAGTCTATTGCTGAAACCACCCGTATTTTTCAGGTCGTCAAGGGCTATAATAATTTGATGCGCGCAGGTGATATGGAGAGCTTTACCCTGATTGAAGTCATTGACGAAGTGCTGGCCTTAACCCGCATTAGAACTCAGGAATACGCCAAGGCTAAAGTTGCCATAGAGCGACAACGTATGCAAGATATACAGCTAGAAACGGATCATGGTTTGCTATTGGTTGTCTTGGTCAATATCATTATAAATGCCACGCAGGCCATTCATGAACAAAAACCTTCTGGCAATAACACGGTGAATGATAATGAACGCATTGTCATTTTAATGGAATCGGAACCTGAGGATAAGCAAGTGCAATTATTAATTGCAAATACTAGCACAGCTATTCCACATGAGCTACACGAACGTATTTTTCGCAGTGGCTATACCACTCGGACGATAGGACATGGTCAGGGGCTTTATTTATGTCGACAAATATTAAATTACCTTGGCGGGTCTATTGTCTATATAGATCCAAAAGAACGAGGATTGTTTGAGGGCGCGGCTTTTCGAATTGAGTTTGCTAGTAAAAAAGAGCTAAAAAATGACTAAACAACGACAACCTGAATTAGAAGAGATAGAGTTAACAGAGCCTTCTGGTTCGATGGAAAGCCTTAATGATCAATTAGGGATTAGCAGCCAATCAATGCATCAGAGCTATACTGAAACACAATCCAGTGTTAGTCGAGATGAAGATACTCTGCATATATTGGTCGTCGATGATAATCAAATATTTTTAGATTCACTACAAGAGGCTTCTGCCGACTTAAATATGCAGATTTATAGTCTGCAACCGAGTGATGTAAAGCAAACCAGAGACTATATTTTACGAGCATTTAAACAGCAACAACAACTGGACTGTGTCTTGCTAGATTTCGCTTATGCTGGGCAGAATTTTAACGGCTTAGATATATTGCGTACCTTACGCCCTCCCATAGAGAAGGTCACTCAAGGAAAAGCAGCTAAAGATGAAGTTAGGCTGTATTACCTCCCTGTCGCCATTGTGACGCGTGGGGGACCTGGTGAGAACCAAAGTGAAGGCTTTGACCCTGATGAAGCACTAGGTGCTGGTGCAGATAAAGTCTATTCAGAGAAAGGCTTTGGTCAAGGAGTAATTGAAAGTACCACCGAAGGTTTTCCCACTTTAACTGCGCGGCCTTTACTCATCTCATTACGCAGGGGCGGTTTTAAAGAAATGCGCTTTAGAGCCTGGGCGAGACTTTGGCAAGATTTACGCGATAAATTAGAGGAGCAAATTAAACGGAGTCTGGATGGTAACTATTGGCTAACGGAAAGTAGAATAGAGGAGACCTTAATTGACGTTTGGGATACTTTAGCTGGTCCCATTATCGACTCTGGCTATGCTTCCCATTTAAGTATGCGTATCTTGCATTATCGTAATAAAAAAGATGGCTGGGAATTGCAGAGAATTGGCTCTACCGATACGGGGGGAGGCTGCCCAGTTAAAATACCCTGGGATGCGATTGCTTTGTTTGAAACTTGTTTAAGTGAGGAGACGCATGGTATTCATACCCTAAAGGCATTATCTAACAAGGATTTAATTAACTCTCAATATAAGGATTTTCCGGAACTAAAGCCATTTAAAAAACTACAGGGGCGTGTTGCAATGGCAGCCCGTTTGGACTCTAAAGTAAGCCCAGTAGGTACCTTGTTATTCACACGTGAAAAAGGTCAGGATTTTTTTTCGGGAGAGGATAAGACACATTTACGTATCACGGTAGAACGTCTGGGGCTTTTTTATCGAGAGTTGCGTTTGCGTCATAGGCACCATAAAAGGCAAATGGCCTTAGTTCGCCTAGGGCGTGAAATTATGGATATTGATGATGAAAATCTTATCGTTGCGAAAGCGGTTAAAGCCCTACATTTCTATCTGCATCGATTAAGAGGTGCATTTACTCCAAAGCATAAGAGTAACCCCGCTTTTAACGGCAGAGTGAGTATTCGATTAATTGAATCCGGTACTGGTAGGTTAATGCGTCCAGATCAAACGACCGCTCCCAAGGAAGAAAAAATTCTTCGTTGGGCTTTAGGGTTTGATACTAAAGAATGCCCGCCATCCATTATGACAGTGTATTCTGACGAGCGTTATACGGCACTTATCGAAGAGAGCAGTATAAAAAATAAAAGTAAATTCCATTTTGTACCGAATACTCAAAGGGAACAAATTGAAAAGGCTCGAAGGGATAAAACCCATGCAAAAATGCTACTTCCCATTAAGGCGGGGTCTGTTGTCATTGGTAGCGTTAATGTAGAACATCAACAAGCAGAATTCTATGGTAAAGATTCAGCTGCCTCTGCAGATTGGGCTTTGTTGGCGGGTGTTGCACTTGAAGTTGGGCAAGCTTTGCGAGCATCCCGTGCCAGAAAAATGTTAAGAAATTTATTGCGCTTACATAAATCGACTGGTGAAGACAACCAGCTTAAGGTCATCAGTAATTTAATGGGGATACTGTACCATTACACAGGTTGCGCTGTTGGTCTGTGGATAAAGCCTGATGGTGAACACTGGAAGGTGAATGGTGCTTGGGAGTGTGAGCAGGGTTATAAAAAAAACGCCCTTCCTGCGCGTGAATTTAAAAACAATCATAAAAAGCCATCCGATAGAATGGCTGAATGGCAACAACATTTAGAAGAATATTTTACAGGGTCTTTTGTTGGTCAAACGATTAGTGAACATACAGCAACAAAGTCCAGCGTTTATTATTCAGAGGAAACGTTTCCCAATAGTACTAAAATGGGCATTGATGCGCTGTCTCAGGCAGTGCTTATTTTATGCGATTCGAAAGCAAAAGAAACCTTGGGAGCCTTTGTATTTATGTTTAATCAATCACCAGGTTTAGATATGGATCGTCAAGAACCCTTATTAATCGAAGCAGCCGATTTTGCCGCCAGCTATTTATCAATACGTAAAAAAAATAATAATTATCTATTAAATAGCCAAATAATGGAACAACAGGTTGGGCTAGGACTTGCTTATCAGCAGCTTAGACATTCACTGAAATTGCAGTTAGGAGGTGTCAATGGCAAACTTGATCGTTTACTGGATAAATTTAAAAATGAGCCCCAGATACAAGAAATTAAGGGTGTTTTAAGTAATATTAGTCAGGATATTAAGATTAGCTCAGCTATGATGAAGACACCCAATTGTCGGGCTGTGGATTTAAAAGTAATCTGGGCGGATATTAGCAAGCAATTTGAAAAACTTTCGGTTATTGAGGGAAGCCATATAAAACCCATGAGTGAGTCCGTCTGGGTTTATGCGGATATTGATATTGTAAAAATGGTCTTTTATAATTTAATTGACAATGCCTTAGAGGCAATGGCAGATCGAAATGATCTCCGCGAAGTCAGCTGTTTCCCAATGCCTGAGCTAGATCGGGGGGATATGCGTATTGCAGTGAGAAATACAGGAGCCAGTATCAGTGGAGAAATAGCAGCAAAGCTATTTGAAGAAATAGGTGTCTCTACGAAACCAATGGGGACTGGCTTTGGGACTTATTTTTCGGCTTATATGTTAAGACGAGCGGGTGCTAATATTCACTATGATCAGCATTATAAGAAGGGTGCGCAGTTTATTCTCCGTTTTCCTATTGTTCCAGCCGAAGATAAATAATATTATGCAATATCGTGTATTGATTATAGAAGATACCCACCTATGGTACGAGGAGATGATTTATTTTCTTAAGCAAATAGCAGAAAAAAATAATACCCAACTCAATATAATTTTGGCTAAGGATAATCAAACAGCTAGACAGTGGATGGGCAAACAGTTATTTCATGCGGTTACGATTGATTTAAGGCTGCCAGAAAAAGAGGGAGGGGTTTTGACCTCACAACCCATGGGGATTGAGTTAGCGATTAAAAAAATGGAAATTATGCCCTTAGTCTGGGGGCATGTTTTTAGTGGCTATGCTAGGGAACATGCACTGGATTGTTATCGAAAAATAAACAGTAATAAGCTATCTAGCTTACCCCCCATTTGGGAAAAGGCCTCTAGTGACGATGAAGGCGAGGATAGTTATACCCAAAAACAATGGGCGCAACGCATTATGGCAGGATTACTACCCCGCGCTGTTGCTTTAACAATTCCGTTAGTCAATGAGCGTCCTGAACTAAAAGAACAATTAAATGCATATTCTCTTTTTGGGGAAACAATAGACTTTGCAATTGCCGCAGGGCGATCGAGTTTACCGCCCAGTCTGGCAAAGAGTTGCACTGTTATTTATCGCTTTTTGGAACAAGGGAATACAGACAATGAACTCCCTGCTTTTCGCGAGCTATTATTTCTTGCCGAGGCATTGCAGCATTATTTGTGGGGACAGGCTGCGGCTTGTTTAACGGCATTCGGTCTAGCCGATAGCATTCGCTGGCCTTTATCCAAGAGAGGAGTAGCACCTGATGGTAGTGCAATGGAAACGGCTTTGATGTCCATGTGTGCTGTATTGCAGCAGCAAGAATTATCTCCCATGCTGCAAACCTGGCTGGATCATCTGCATATAAACGCTAATAATGACGAAATGAATATTAGTGAAGCATTTTGCCATATGCGGAAAATACGCCAGCAATATCATCAAAACTCAGACGCAGAATTACCATGGGATAGCTTAATAATCCCTCTACGCATTATATTGGATGCCTGTGCATTTCTTGCCTCTTACCCCATTCTTAAGCAGGCAAAACCAGCAGCAGATGGTCGTTGGCGATTTACCTTATTGCAAGGGAATACTGAAACACTACCTGAGAATGAATGGACTTTAGCGGCAGGTGTGATAGGGCAGACGCAATCCTTGCCTCAATCTAATGAGCAGCTTATTTATCAGCTTTGGCCTGCTGATAACAATCAACTGGGAGTATTAACTTTGTGGCCTTTTGCCGAGCAGCGGGTCAGTGTACAGAAAGAGCGTAATACTTGGTTATTAGTCGGGCGTGATGCACATGATTCTGATTATTTTTGGGAGTTTAATATGCAGAATGGGCGCAGTCAGTGTGTTGAAATAAGTGCTGAACGTTTGGCTTGTTTAAA
>CAZLLL010000088.1:0-2826 GCA_964560255.1 uncultured Methylomonas sp. | reverse complement strand
GCCATATTACGGAGTCTTTATAAACATCAGGAGTATTTAGGCTTCGCGGTGGTGATTGGTTTTGATGAAACACGCTTATTAGCCTCTCTGCCTGAACCGGAATCCCCCAGAGAATTACTGCACAAATCCATCAATGTGGAAGCACGTATGCCTGTGCGTATATTGACTGATACCTTGCGTCTTGCCTGCATGGCCTCTACTCAGGCGGTCAGTTTAAATCCTCAGTTATCTTTTTTAAAAGACTCACGCGCGATTGCAGCATTGGCTTATATGATGGAGCTACTGTCTCCAATACAGGCGGTTAGCCCACGTGTCGCCAAGCATATGGTGAATAATGCCTTGTTTTATCTCGCGCAAATTCAGCAGTCTGAACAGCCCATGCTAGAAGATTGGTGTGCTGTTTTGCGTTTACTCAGTTTACATATAACCTTACCTCAGTTACGCTCTCAAGGGGATACTCTCAGTCGTGTATTACAGCGTAACCAAGTAGACGGGATGGCTGAGTTAACCGAACTTATTTTTACCGTTGAAACAGACAAGACTAAGGCTGCTAGGCAGGCAGAATCTATCCGTTTAGTACTGATAGTTTATAATGCGACACGTATTTATTCTCCAGCAAATCAGGATTGGTCTTCTTGGGTGATGCTCTGGGCGGCTAGAGCGTTAGGTGAGCTTGAGAATCAGACGATGACTCCAGAACAACCGCCAGATAAGTCGTTTATCCCTGATTTTAATGCGGTTAATTATCTAAATGATGGCTTGCAGCGAATGATTGAAGGCAAGCCACATACAGCACTGGCAAGTATCAGTGATTTATTAGCAGGTTTAGCGGGTGATACGACACCAGAAAAGATCCATAAGATCTCGAAGTTGGTAGCCGCCGCTTTGTTACCGTTAATTGCTTTGAGGATAATCAAATTAACTGCAAAAGAGCGTCAGCGTTTTTTAACGACTTTGTGGCAGGCGGCAAATGATAATACATTAGTGCAGGTGTTTGAATTTACAGATAAGGGAGATTTTTTAGTCTGCCTTTCTGCGTGGATGCTACAGGAAGAATCTCCCTGGCCTACGAGTACACAAGAAAATTTTACAGAGTGGTGGCTTAGTTTGGCAGCCGCTGATTTAAACATCTCTCCTGCACGCCGCATGAGATTATTAACTTTATTACCTGCCGGTTGTTTTCACTTAGTGGATATTTTAGCCTATGCTGCCCTTGTCGATGAGGGGCTAGGTTCTGAAACCTGGTTGGCTGCATACGCAGGAGGTGCCGATAGTGATTTGAAGTTTAACCTGAATCATCCTGTTGAGCAGTTTCTGGATAGTAATACAGGGTCTGAATCTGTTAAGCGTTATTGGCCTGCAATACCGGTGGAAAGTCCTGATTTTATTGCCTTATTAACAGAGCATTGTCATGCTTGGCGGCGGTTAAAATTGCGTAGTGCTATTTTACAAACCCCTTTGGAATATTTATTATTTGAAGAAAGAGCGTTTGCAGATTATATACGAACACCTCAGGCTGAACCTATTTTAAAAGCATTGGTTGGGTTATTTTTTGACGGCGAACAGTGGGAAAAAGTTAATTGGCCGGATTTACTGATATTTTTTTTAAATCAGAATAGCTCATTATCTCGTGTAAAGAAACTGAAGGAATTACGAAAACGCTTTTTACCCTTACTAAAAAAGCCTATACTTGATCCACGAGGTTTGCAATTACAGCTTATGTTAGCTGCGATCTTTCCTAATAAACAAATTTTTAATCGACTCGCGAAAAACCTAATACTCCCGCTTAGTGAAGAGGAAGCGGAGATTATTCTTGATAATATTAAGTCATGGGCTAGTATTTATACTGAAGCAGCACACAGATACAATCTTGATGAGAGTATTGAACAATACCAAGCTGAACTTGTTAAATATTGGGTCGCCAGGCTTGCGCCTGAGACTTGGGATAAAGTCTTTAAAAATAGTACGGTACCTGATGCATGGAGACAATTGCATTTGGCGCATTTATAAAAACATTGCTTACAAATACAGATGGATCGTCTGAGAATATAGGCTCAGGAGAAGATTGTTTTATCATAATTCTTTATGGTGAACCCCCTTTACATCTTAAATTAGTAGCCTAAAACATCAACGGTTATTCATTATGTTACCCACTAGTTATTTCGTTAATATTTCAACAGCAGAACGCAAATCCACTGGGCAAAGTTACCGTCTCTGGCTTGTTCAGAACTTAATTGATACTTACAGTCGTGCTGAGCATAATATTGTGGAAAGCAGCCATATATTGTTTGATGCGGCTAGAATAATAGGTATTCATACCGCGAAAGTTTCTGATAACTGGGAGTTTACCTCAATTCGAACAATCAATGTAGAGCAACCATCATCAATAGAACTTGATGAGGCGACTCAGGAGTTACAGCAGAAAACTAGCCAGATAATTAAAAAATTTCAAAAGGAGGATATTTTTACTTGCTTTGGTGATTTTAAGGTTTTTTGGTGTGCTGAAGAATTTAAGACGACTCAGGCTTATTTAGATGCTTTTTATCGCTATATCCCTTATGCAAAATTGGGTATTGATGAAGAGCCGATAGTCAAAGAAGCGATAACGGCTGCCCCCAGTATTTTGCAGTTGGGCTTAGCGCGGCAACGTGCTGTTATCAATAGAGTGAAAACGGTATTTCAGTCAAATATACCCAAGAAGTTGCCCAGTGGTATTTCTGAATCATTGATTGATTATGCGGTGCGTACTGGAGAAGATAATATTCCTTTGCAAGTTTCATCTATGTAATTGAACCAAAGGGGTCAGAGTAATATTTCTAAAAATAC
>CAZLLL010000087.1:0-9197 GCA_964560255.1 uncultured Methylomonas sp. | reverse complement strand
ACTAAAAATCATCACTTCGCTAAGCTCCGTTTCCCTGATTTTCAGCGATTGAATTTAAACATACTCTACAATATAGAATATGAGGATTCGACAATCTAGGTTCGTACCTCACCCGTAACCTGCGCCTTAAATATATGGATAAACTAAAAGCGTGTTTTATAAAAAACTATCGGTTTCTCAAGGAAAAACAATCACAGACTGCTTTGCTCATCCAGCCATGACTAATTTATTTATAATCCACCAAAAGCCCATTTTTTTTCGCATCAAAACGCGCAACGATACCATCTAACTCTTCTAAGCTGTTATAGCTGATGACGACGGTTCCCTCTCCATTTTTCTTATGCTTAATGATTGTTTGTGCACCGATAAAATGAGTCATCGTTTCTTGTAAACGTAAGGTATCTCTATCAATGACTTTTTCGTGCGCCTGCACAGAAACCTGCTCTGTATTATCTTGCTTTTCTTGTTGCGCATCTTGTACTAATTTTTCAGTCACTCGCACCGACAGAGCTTCTTCAGCCACTTTATTTGCCAGTGACACTTGCTTTTCTGCCTCCAGACTCAATAAAGCACGCGCATGACCCATGCCGAGTTTTCCTTTTACCAGCAATGTTTTAACTGCACCATCCAGCTCATTGAGCCTTAATAAATTTGTCACGGCAGTTCTGGACTTACCCACAGTTTCAGCAATTTGTTGATGGGTTAGATCAAATTCTTCTATCAAGCGTTGAAAGGCCTCCGACTGTTCTAAAGGGTTTAAATCCTCACGCTGGATATTTTCAATTAAAGAGATTACCAATGCCTCGCGATCTTCTATATCTTTTATCAAAACGGGCAACTCGGCTAAACCAGCCAATTGCCCAGCTCGCCAGCGCCGCTCCCCTGCAATGATTTCATAGCGGTTATAGCCGACCTCCCTGACCACAATAGGCTGCACTATACCCTGAGCTTTTATCGAATCGGCAAGCTCTTGTAAGTGCTCAGCATTTATATCTTTTCTAGGCTGAAATTTTCCACGCTGTAAAAATTCTACAGGTAAGGTTTGCACATTACTTTTTTCAGGACTCTTAGTACCTAGATCTCCCATCAATGCACCTAGACCCTTACCTAATCCTCTCTTTTTTTCTGCCATAAGCTTATTTTTCTTTTCTGATTAATTCGCCAGCCAAGGCAATATAAGCAATCGCCCCGCGCGAATTTTTATCGTACTGCAATATTGGCATACCATGACTAGGTGCTTCTGCTAACCTAACATTTCTGGGTATACAAGTGCGAAACACTTTGTCTGCAAAATATTCAACCAATTGATCTGAAACATCTTTGGTTAAGCGGCTCCGCGTATCAAACATAGTGCGTAGTATGCCTTCTAAATATAACTCCGGGTTCGCGGTCTCCTGAATATTACGCAAGGTGTCCATTAAAGCAGACAAACCTTCAAGTGCATAATATTCACACTGCATAGGTACCAGAACACTATCAGATGCCACTAATGCATTTAAGGTTAGCGTATTTAAGGAGGGAGGGCAGTCAATTAAAATATAATCATACTCTCCCTCTACTTGCTGCAAAGCATTAGCCAGACGCCGCTCACGCTGGGTCATTTTCATTAATTGTACTTCAGCAATGGTTAGGTCTGAATTGCCAGCAATCACGTCAAACCCTAGAGATGTCACGTGTATGATTACTTCAGAAAGTGGTGTATCCTCAATCAACATATCACAACTTGAATACAGTACACTGGACTTATTCACACCACACCCCATGGCAGCATTGCCTTGCGGATCCATGTCAATTAATAAGACCTTACGTTTAGCAGCTGATAATGTAGCTGCCAAGTTAACACTGGTCGTCGTTTTACCTACGCCACCTTTCTGATTGGTGACTGCAATTATTTTTGTCATGTTTTTTTTACTCGTACCACACATCTCTCAGCTTCTACACCAGGGACTACAATAGGGTTCACAGTATAATCCCTGTTAATTTTTTTCAGTTCACTTTCAGGTATCTGCCCTTTCATGGCAAGCAGAACACCCTTTGGATGCAATAGATACTCTGTTAAATTCATTATCTCATTTAAACTGGCAAATGCTCGGCTCAAAACAAGATCATATTCATCATTGCGGCCTAAACCCTCAACTCGACTATGAACTACTTCTACATTGCTTAATTGTAACTCCAATACAACCTGGCGTACAAAACGCGTTTTTTTAGCATTACTATCGACCAGGGTGAACTGTTTACTGGGCATCAATATTGCCAGTGGAATACCGGGTAATCCGGCACCTGTCCCCACATCCATGATTTTTTCACCGCTGACAAAAGGTACAATGGCCAGGCTATCTAAAATATGCAAGTGCAATATTTCATTACGGCTACGAATAGCAGTCAGGTTATAAGCCTTATTCCATTTTTCAATCAGACACACAAAAGCCAGCAATAAATCAAGTTGCTCATCAGTGGCCTTAAGTCCTAAACGATCTATCCCAACCTGCAAGATATGTAGACTATCATCCATTTTTCTTTTTCATATAAATCAGTAACAAAGAAATTGCAGCGGGTGTCACACCGGAAATCCGTGAAGCTAAGCCCAGTGTTTCTGGGCGTTGCTGGATGAATTTTTCACGCACTTCATTAGATAAACCCTTTACCAGATTAAAATCCAGATCAACGGGTATCTGCAAATGATCATAACGCTTTGCTTTATCAATATCCTGTTGCTGACGTTCAATATAACCAGCGTATTTAGCCTGCACCTCAACTTGTTGCGCCACCTGTTCTGAAATATCGCCCAAGCCATCGGCAAATGCTAAAAGCTGCATAATATCAATTTCGGGGCGGCGTAATAAGTCCATTAAGTTTGCTTCTCTGGATAATGGTTTACCCCAGATTTCAGCTACTCGCATCGCTTCCTGACTATCTTTTCTGATCCATACAGCGCCTAATTTTTGTTGCACAAGCGCAATGCTGTCTCGTTTTTCATTAAAGAACTGCCATTGCTGATCATTCACCAACTGTAATTCACGCCCTTTATCCGTCAAGCGCAAATCCGCATTATCTTCACGCAATAACAATCGATATTCAGCCCGACTGGTAAACATGCGATACGGCTCTACTGTTCCATTAGCAATTAAATCATCAATCATCACCCCGATATAGGCCTCATCCCGGCCTGGACACCAGCTCTCTTTATCTTGCGCTCTGCGAGCGGCATTTAAACCTGCAATCAGACCTTGCGCCGCCGCCTCTTCATAACCAGTTGTACCATTGATCTGCCCGGCAAAAAATAATCCCTGCATATATTTAGTTTCTAATGATGTTTTTAAATCGCGTGGATCAAAAAAATCATATTCAATTGCATAGCCAGGCCGGACAATTTCGGCTTGTTGAAAACCTCGCATAGAGCGCACAAATTGATATTGCACATCAAACGGCAAGCTAGTAGAAATTCCATTAGGATAATACTCATTGGTATTTAAGCCTTCAGGCTCCACAAAAATCTGATGCGAAGTACGCTCTGCAAAACGTATCACTTTATCTTCTATCGAAGGGCAGTAGCGTGGCCCAATGCCTTCAATTTCTCCCGTATACAAAGGCGAGCGATCTAAACCCGCACGAATGATATCATGTGTTTGTTCGTTCGTTCGTGTGATATAGCACGGTATTTGCTTTGGATGCTGACTTGCGCTGCCCATAAATGAAAAAACGGGGACGGGGGCATCACCGTGCTGTTGCTCTAATTGTGAAAAGTTAATCGTGCGGCCATCAATACGCGGAGGTGTCCCTGTTTTTAATCGGCCAACCTTAAAGGGCAGCTCTCGCAGGCGTTCAGCCAAAGCAGTCGACGCAGCATCCCCAGCACGTCCCCCGGTATAATTTTCTAGACCAATATGAATTCGCCCGCCTAAAAATGTACCTGCAGTCAAAACCACTGCCTTTGCCCTAAACTGCAAGCCCATTTGTGTCATCACGCCAACAACAGTCTCAGCCTCTACCAGCAAATCAGACACCACTTGCTGAAATAACATCAAATTTGGTTGGTTTTCCAGCGTATTGCGGATAAATTTTTTATACAGATCGCGATCTGCCTGCCCTCGCGTGGCTCTCACTGCGGGGCCTTTACTGGCATTCAATATACGAAAATGAATCCCTGCATGATCAATGGCGCGCGCCATAACACCTCCTAGCGCATCCACCTCTTTAACCAAATGCCCTTTCCCGATGCCTCCCACGGCAGGGTTGCAACTCATTTGCCCTAAGGTATCAATACTTTGTGTTAATAATAAGGTTTGCGCACCTGAGCGTGCTGCTGCCAGGGCAGCCTCAGTCCCCGCATGACCCCCTCCAATAACAATAACATCAAATTCTTTTGTAAATTCCACTGACTTGTCTTAAAATTAAGCAAATAGCTATTTTAATTTGTTCACAGGAGTTTTGCACAAAAGAAATTTTTTATTCACTAATTAATAATGAGTAGACTGATGAAAAAAAGTAAAAAATACAAAAAAAACAGCGCAACTGGAACCAAAAACCTGGTTGCTAAACATGCGCATTATTTTAATAAAGCGGTTATTTTCAAAGATAAAAGTAAATATCAGCGTAAAGCTAAACACAAAACTATCGTCCCATTTTTTATGCAATGCGTGCATAACATAAAAAATGGGGCGATAGTTTCACAAATTTATTCCATGCTTGCTTAGGAATGGGTACGAAATAAGTTGAGCAATTATTGCGCAGGATTTTTGGTAGTGACTACTGTTGACTGTGCATAATACGGAAAATATATAACTCATTGTTTAATATTATAATAATTATTGCGTCAACGGGCTTTTCTTAGTAGTCATCTGCATTAACAGCTAATAGAAGTCACCACCCGATTTTTGTTTGCATTCAAGGCGTGGCAATAGGCGCATAGCAGGCTATGTAAAATTTCCGCAACGCAGAAGGCGAGCAAAAAGACAAGCCAGAATGTACAACTTATCTGATTATAACGGATTCTGTTGATGGTGTAAGTAATTGATATATTTACCTTAAGGGTGTTAATCCTTGAAAAATGAAGTCTTGGCTGTCTGCAATGAATAGCTTAATTATGGTTCCTAGCCCTTTGGAGAATAGATAAAAACCTGTCACACAATGATTTAAACATATTACTATGCAAAAACATCTATCAACAGAAACCGTTAGAATCAGCAACTTATTTGTTTCCCATTACATAACTGTTTACACAACAAAACAGACGGATAAAAAGACAAACAAGATGGGTGGGGTATCAGTATCATACAAATGAATTCGCACCTACCGTTGCCCAACTTATTCCGTGTACATTCCTAACGCAATATTTCTCGATAAATTTGGATAAGGGAGCTGGAAATAAATAATCATCCAATATTGCGAGTCTTTTTGTCCGTCTTCTGCGTTGTAGCAACAGTTACGTAGCCAGCTATGCGCCTGTTACTACGCCTTGAATACGAACAAAAATCCTGCCCAATATTGGACGATTATTTATTTCCAGCTCCCTAATTATATTTTCCAATATAAATTGGTAGCGTGATGGATGAATAATCCTGCCATTATTTAGCGCCCTAGACTGCACCTAGGTTATTTAAAGGTTTACAGTTTAGTGCTGCTCTAAAATTTTTTAGGAGTGATCCATCAATTCTGAGTCTGCCTGAGCTGCAATCTACGTCTTTAAATGAATAGCCTACAAATATAAGAAATATCCTGCCTTAAATGGGTAGCCAGAATAATTAATAGGCATTTAACTCACTTTAATGTTGAAGAATTGCAATAACCTTTGCTAACAATTAGACCTAAGAAGATGGTAAGAGGACACCCGAAACTCACAACGAATTAAGGCTAGGTATCAAAAAAACTGAAGAATAATTAAAATAAGAAATGACATCATTTTGCCGAGATATTAAAAAAATAAATAGCGTTAATCTAGCTATATAGGCATTAGATATATATTTTGGATTTAAGTACTGAATTAGACACAAAGGAACTGACAAAAAATCAATGTCTTTGCAGTATGCAGCCTGTTTATAATATAAAAAAGCCCAGAAAAATTCTCTGGGCTTTTTTATTCAATACTACTTATAAAGAGATAGAGCTAGAAACTTTTTGCTGACTACCATCCGGATCATCCATACAACCTGTTCCGCCAATTAACATTAAAGAGATAGCTAATAGAGATAATACTTTTTTCATATCGTCCTCCTAAGGATTTAGTTTTTATTTTTGTAGTGTACTAATCATAAGTACGGACAATTTATATCATGACAATAGTATTGATGCAACACTATTTTTATTTTTACATCAATCTAACCCTATAAATAGAACGATTAAAGACAACAATTCTTAGTAAATAACAAAAACTTTTGATCCGAGATAAGGGAGATGGAAACAAATAATCATCCAATATTGCGAGTCTTTTTGTCCGTCTTCTGCGTTGTAGCAACAGTTACGTAGCCAGCTATGCGCCTGTTACTACGCCTTGAATACGAACAAAAATCCTGCCCAATATTGGACGATTATTTATTTCCAGCTCCCTAAGCTAAAACGGTTGTAAATCTAGCTGTATTCTTCACGCCCCTTATTGCGGTCTCCGAAAGAATTCATCCCCACCAAAAAAATAACAAACAACCCACTTATTTTATTAAACATAGTGTGCATTCATTACGATACCTTCAATGTTGTCAGAAATTACTAACAGCGATTTCGCTAATACAAATTTTTTATCTCCACACTAAAAATCCAGATAAAGCCCCCCTAACAATATGAATGGCATGCAGCATATTCAATCATCACAGCATTACCCACGAATCTCTGTACAGTCTCTTTGAAACGTACACATTCCTGAGGTGGAAAGCCAAGTTCCATTGAAATTACGAATTTCAAAAAAACTAGAATTTAACCAGATAGTTAATTGATCGTCTGCATATTAACTTCAACACGCCTCTCTCGCCAGATTGCTGTGCCAATATTTGTCCAATCTCCAGATAAATTATCCTTGCGTACATCAGCACGCCACTCCACCGGAGACACTATTTTTTTATGTTTAATAATAAAGCGCGCATGATTAAAGTCCAGCCCCACTTTAGTCCCCCAGAATGCCGTCACTTTCATAATAAATTTATTCAACCTGTCTGGGTTAATGTTTGGCGTTACCGCAATATTAGCCCACATTGAATGTACTCTTCCCCAATTTGGAGCCAACATTCTCCCCTGTTCATTAATAAAAGGAAGCCACTGCTCTTTTCCATCCATATCAATATAACTAATCGCCAGCAGGTCTTCATAGCCCTCAAAATGATCATGCAGATACAAAGCATGCGGGGTAATACCTAAAAAGGCAGTAGATAGCATTAACACTGAGTTACTAAGTAAGCGCGCCTGATTAACCATTGGGTTTGCAATACTGGATAAATCATAAAAACGATACAAAAATCCATAATGGATACTACTGTTTAGCTGCAGTAATGCCAATACCACAAATACCTTAGCCATTCTAAATCTGAATTGCTTAGGTTTTTGCTTTGCATAATTTTCAAAAATACGAGTGTATAAATCAACCGGATAAAGTTGCTTTTCACTCCCTGCTGGCATGCATGACTGATCACACACATTACGAACACGATTATCTGCGATACGTCGATAGATTGCTTTGGCTAAATGGTATATCCCTAGCATACGCATTATCCAGGCAAAGACTGCCATATAACGCATTTTCTGAAAAACCTGTATATAGGTATCTACACCGACATAAACTCGCCCTTGTAAATCAACGGCGTATAAATCAGCCAGCAACACCTTCTGATCATAAACCTGTAACTGTGGTGCAACATCAGCCAGCGTTTGCAAATCTTTAAACGCAACCCCTTGCAGTATATCAAAATGATTAATAATCGTAGCGGTACGATTACATAAGGGGCAATCACCATCATAAAATACAGTTAGCTGAGGCGTTTTATAAATAAATCTGTTAGCCATCGCTGTCCACCATGAAAAAGGGATCATGAGTATATAAACGACCAGCATTCCTAAACCAAAGGGATATATATTAAGACTAATGGTAATGCCAAAATGCAAGCCTGCTCCAACAAATAAAAAAACAGGCCGAAAAGAATGCCGATAAAACAAAAATATAAAGCTAAATTGAAATACCAGAATCAAATAACCGATACTTTTTTGTAAAATTTCATTGTTCAACATCCATGATAAATCCAATGCTGAGACATAGTAAGGCATGGTAGAAGGCAACCAGCCTCCCAATCCATTGAGCCAATGCTCAGCAAATAGCTTATGAATTGCCGAATCGAGATATAAAAAACCTAGGCATATCAGCACTGGGAATAACAGACTTAAGACACTGATTTTTTTATCTAATACTGGAATCTGTTTATATTTAAACTGTAATTTATATAACAGATTATCAACAGAAAGTGCTCTGCCAATAGGCATAAAAATAAGAAAAAAACCAACACTAATCATAAATAAATCAAAGCCCCCATCAAAGTCGCGCTGCATGGGTGTAAAATTAACAAACACAATCCAGAAGATATAATTTGCAATAATGGCCTGCTGACTGCGATAACCGATGATCACACCCCCTGCCACTAAAGCCCATAAACACAAAAACAAGGGAATCATTGGGAATTCCACATCAATATAAGGAATAGGATCAAAAATCAGGTGGTGAAAATAAAGTAGAAATATAATTTCTTGAAAAGCCACTATTCCGTAAAGAATACGGAATAGTCCAACAATAAAGGCAGGCGCAGTACGCTGATGATACCAAGCGATTGTTTGAGAAATAATGCTGAGCATTTTATATTCTTTGTCTTATAAAAAGACTACAAATTATAATGGAATATGCTTGTACAGGTATAGACTTAAATTCCCTACTATTGCTTTCCTATTATAGAGGTAGCAAAAACGGCTACAAACGTAAGGCGGGATAATGGAAGTTCAATACGCTATACAGGAGTACAATAGCTTCATCTATTGCTGTTTCGAAAATAGCTAAAGCCTCATATTGAGCGGGTATGGTTTTATGTTTTTCGATTAACTTTTAATTTTAAAACAAATGGTTATACTAAGTTTATTAGGTTTCAATGACTTATATAGAATCATTTAAAATCAATGCGTTACATGCGATTAAAAATGCCTGATTTCTAATGTTAGGCTCATAGTTAATTATC
>CAZLLL010000086.1:0-9237 GCA_964560255.1 uncultured Methylomonas sp. | reverse complement strand
TTTGCTAGCCTTCATGTGTAAACTACTTTATAGGAAATATGAAGGATGCCATAAATTCTTTATAATAATCCAGCCCAGAATAAATATAACCAGCATTAGAGTAGGCTTATCGCCTATAAGAGCATAGGGCGTTAATCCACTCATAGGTTTAATGTCAGAGGTTAATGAATATCTCTGTCGTAACGGTGCCTGATTAATAATTTTACCTTTTTCAGAGACCACGGCTGTTATACCCGTATTCGTTGCCCGTAATAAATAGCGCCCCGACTCCAATGCCCTCATCCTGGCAATTTGCATATGCTGAAAAGGCTCAATTGAACCATCAAACCAGCCATCATTGCTTACATTAACCAGAAAACTCGCTTTTTCTATCTGACGAATACTTTGTTTACCAAAAGCATCTTCATAGCAAATAGAGGTCACAAAATGATGCCCAGCGACTTTAAGTAAGGGCTGATCTATATCACCTGCACTAAACTTGCCTAATTTCATATCCATTAAGCCTAAGACATAGCCTGATACCGGTTGCCAGGGTAAATATTCGCCAAAGGGAAGTAAATGTATTTTTTTATACATGGCTGGCTCCTTACCTAAAACTAAAACCGAATTATATAATTTACCTTCTTCATCTTTATAAGGTAAGCTGGCGATAATATCTGTATTATTGAGGATTCCTTCCTGCTCCAGAGGAATTAAATAATCATCCTTTACATCAGTATAATAAGCTGGAATCGCTGTTTCTGGCCAGATAATGACATCTGAATCCCAATGTTCAGCACTATCATCATAATATTGTTTTAATGTACTATTTCTATTTTCTACTGCCCATTTATCTTTTTGCGCTATATTCCCCTGAATTAAAGTCACTTTAATCAACCCCCCATTCTCATTTGTCCAGTCAATTTGATCTAGCCACTTCCCACTGACAATAAATAAGGGAAAGACAATTAAAATAACAATTATTTTTTTTGCAGGATCAATAAATACTTCGGCTAAAAAAGTCGCCAGTAAAACCACAATAAAACCGGTGCCATACACGCCAGCTATAGGAATAAAACCTGATAAAGGAGAATCTAATTGACTATAAGCGGCTTGCAACCAGGGAAAACCATTTAATACCCATTCACCACGGATATATTCAAGCAATATCCATAGGCTAGCAAAAAGTAAAACGCTATTAATCTCTTGCTGTGACCTTGAAAGTCTAGCAAAAACATAAGCGAATAGCGCCGGAAAAATAGCCCAGAAACTACAATAAAATAATGTCATCAATATTGGCAAGGTCAAATTGCTTTGTGGCGTTACCACCATACTCACAAACACCCAGGATACGCCAACACCAAAGATACCAAGACCAAATAAAAAGCCTCTTAATAACGCCTGTTTTGCACTCAGCTGATTGAGCAATAATCGAAAAATGGCTAAAGCGATAAAAATAAAAAGGGAGAAATCAAAAGGCGCAAAAGAAAATGCAAATAAGATACCCGCAGCAACAGCGATCATATGACCCCACGCAGACTTAAATAAATTTTCCATATATAATCACAATAATGATTAGGAGACTGTTCAATAATTAATTAAAAAACCAGACTAGCAACCGCCTCACACAGACGGAAGCACAGCGGACTGAAGTCCGCTCCACAGTCTTAATTTACGGAAATATTAGAAATTAACACTTCCCTGTATCCATATTTTCTGGGTATCTTTTTCAACACTGGCAGCGACACCTGCTGGATTATTATCCGCATCATAATAGGCATATTTTGCCAATAACTGGTAATGTTTACCAAACTGTCGGGTGATTAACAAATCGTACTCATTACCATATTCTTCGTGGCCGCTAGAATCGCTAAAATTATGATAGGCAAACATAAATTTAATACCATAAAGACTTTTATCTATGGATGCCTGAATATCACGTATACCTGCCTCTGGTGTCAGCAGAAACTTATCTGCCCATCCCTGAAAGTTATGTTTTGAAGCTAATGGAGTCTGGAAGGCATAAACGCCATTACCGTCTAATTGCTCCATTCCAGATTTAATAGTAAACCCTGCATAGCTCGCTCCTAATAAAATAGTGTACCTATCTAAGGCATAAGCTGCGGGATTATTCTTATAACTTGCCTGATTACTATAGCCGATATCATATGACAATTGTATATCATGCTTTAACCTTGGCTCTCCATGCATACGTACGCCATAGGTCTGAGTCGAGTTAACAGATTTTTTATAATCCGCTAACCAATATGCGTAACCCGTTAAAGTACTATACCGACCAAACTGATAACTAAAGTTTAGTAGCGGCATTTCGACCGGCTGTACGACAGATATAACGGATTGTATCTGGCCTATATAAATAAAATTGAGTGTTAAATTTTCAATAGATTGATTACGAATGAGTATTGCATCAAAAGTTTGTTCCAGTTGTCGCCAGTTATCGTTACCAATAAATCGCTGATTATCTAAAACAATGCGTTGCCGACCTCCTTTGACTAAAGTATCAGGAATTCCTTTATAACTCAGCCAAAACTGATTAAGCTCTTGCGCCTGCGGGTCTGCTACCGTTTCATACTGGCTAAAACCATTGTCCAGACTATGATAGTCTTCCTGCATCGCAAGATTCCCCTGGTACTCAATAAATGCTTGCAACTCAAAAAATTCAGGCGATAAATATCCTGCTCTTAAGCGCAATGTATTTGCATAGGCTGTTTTTGTTGGTAAATTATTGGCAACATGAACATTTTCGTAGCGATAACGTAAATCAAATTTAACGTGTCCATATTTTCCTTGCTGGCCAAACATCAGTGAATTTCCTATCAGCTCATCCACAGCAAAAGCACGATTTGAGCCCCATAGTACAATCAATAAGATAATAAAGCCTGACTTGCTACTTATACGAAATACCAGTCCATATAAATTTAGCACAACTGCTTGACCTTAATTATCATATGGCTTATCAAGCCATTGTTCCTCAATGATATCATTAACAGGCACTTCTTCTGGTGCTTCAATGGCAGGAATATCTTCAATAACATCAGTGTTTGATATCTCCTCAGTCAGACTATATTCCTCCATCTCCTCCGGCATGGGATTAACGGTAATTTCCAGCACTATTCTTCTATTTAATGCCCGATCCATTGTCGTCACATCATCCTGAATAAGAAGCTCATCATCCCCCATTCCTCTGGCTATAATACGCCAGGGATCAATACCACTACGGACAAAGTAGTCGCGAACCACATTCGCTCTTTGCTCGGAAAGCCGTTGATTAATCACTTTATCTCCTCGCGCATCAGAATTTCCGAGTACCAGAATAGACGTGTGCTGATATTCTTTTATGACAGGTGTGATCTGGTTTAAAATTTCCTGAACATTCCAGTTCATCTTCGCCGAATTGATCGTAAAAGTAATATTTCCTGAAATATCTAAAATCAGAGTGTCCCCCCTAATGCTTGAATCGACTCCTTTTCTATAGAACAGATTACGAAACAAGGCATGCTGTTCAAATAAATATTGTTTTTTATCCATACCGGCTAAAGGCCCAAAAGCAACCTCACCAGACGCTTTTGAAACCTCAGGATCTGGATTAGGCCCTCTGACCGTACATGCCGTTACAAGTAATACCAATATAGATGTAAATAATAATTGTTTCATTTTCTTTGTCATTAAAATTGAGAATAATGCTCATGATACCAAAATAAGCTGCCTTTCTGTTCATTCTCTTTGAATAATTAATGAAAATTCAGTAAGCTTTATTTTCAGTTAACACGCAGCGCCAGTGCAATAGCTTTGGCTATTGCAGACACCATAAAAAACACCAATGAATCTTAGGGATGTGCACGAAATAAGGGAGATGGAAACAAATAATCATCTCCCTTATGCCTATGTTAGGTATATTACTTAAGCTTTCTTTATTAATAAAAATGAGTTTTTTTTTGCTATATATAGTAATATGACGAATTCGTCTGTCTAACACGACATATAGAAGAATCATTATAAAGATAATAATCCGAGGAGAAGTCTTAAATGTCAGTAGAAAATGTTCTAAAAATGATCCAGGAAAACGACATCAAATTTGTTGATTTTCGTTTCTGTGACACCCGTGGTAAAGAGCAACATGTTACCTTCCCTGCACATTCCATTGATGAAGATACTTTTGAAGAAGGCAATATGTTTGATGGCTCTTCAGTTGCAGGCTGGAAAGGCATCAATGAATCTGACATGATATTGATGCCAGACGCAACAACGGCAAAAATTGACCCTTTCTTTGATGACAACACCTTGATTTTACGTTGTGATATCATTGAGCCTAGTGATATGCAAGGTTACGAACGTGATCCACGTTCAATTGCTCGACGCGCTGAAGCATATATGCAGTCTACCGGTATTGCTGACACAGCTTTTTTTGGCCCGGAAAATGAATTTTTCATCTTTGACGATGTACGCTGGAATAGCGATATGGGAAGCTGTGGTTACACAGTCGATTCCGAAGAAGCGGGCTGGAACTCGAAAAAAACCTATGAAGATGGTAACACCGGCCACCGCCCTGGTGTAAAAGGCGGGTACTTCCCAGTACCTCCTGTTGACTCTTTACAAGACATGCGGTCTGCCATGTGTTTAGTATTAGAAGAGATGGGGCAAACCACAGAAGTTCACCACCATGAGGTTGCAACAGCCGGACAATGTGAGATTGGATCTAAATTTAATACTTTAGTGGCCAAAGCCGATGAAGTCTTAGAACTTAAATATGTTGTTGCTAATATCGCACATGCTTATGGCAAGACAGCGACCTTTATGCCTAAACCTTTAGTGGGTGATAATGGTAATGGTATGCACGTACACCAGAGCCTGAATAAAGAAGGTGTTAACATTTTCTCTGGTGATTTATACGGCGGCTTATCTGAAGAAGCTTTGTTCTACATCGGTGGTATCATCAAACACGCGAAAGCATTAAATGCCTTTGCGAATGCATCAACAAATAGCTACAAACGCTTAGTTCCTGGCTTTGAAGCACCTGTTATGCTTGCTTACTCTGCGCGTAACCGTTCTGCCTCTATCCGTATCCCTTTTGTCAACAATCCTAAAGGTCGTCGTATTGAACTACGGTTTGGTGACTCTACGGCGAATCCTTACCTTTGCTTCGCGGCGATGCTAATGGCTGGCCTTGATGGTATCCAGAACAAAATTCACCCAGGTGATGCGATGGATAAAGATTTATATGACTTGCCACCTGAAGAAGAAAAGCTTATCCCTCAAGTTGCTGTCTCTTTTGATGAAGCACTAAAAGCATTAGATGAAGATCGCGAATTTTTAACACGCGGAGGTGTTTTCACTGATGATGCAATTGATGGCTATATTGAACTGAAGAGCGAAGAAGTTCAACGCCTACGCATGAGCACGCATCCTGTAGAATTCGAGATGTACTACAGTCTGTAATAATACTATTCGCTCTGCTTCTAATAGAGTAGATCATGCTCAAGGGTTATTATCGTAACCGTTCATCCCCCTTTTTAAAATTGAAGTTGAGGAGCCTTTTTCTAATAAAACCTCCCCTAACCCCTCCTTGATAAGGAGGGGGACTGAACGAGTTTAACCCTATTAGGCTAAAAATTGACAGGTCGAACATGCTTTTATTGGGGCTTGTGCCTTACCCGCAACGCGATTCATCTCAATATCTATTCTATTTAAAAATCATTAAATTTTAGATTTAGCCAGGCTGAAATCAGGTGTTCTATACTCAAGACGAGACAGGTTCTCACCTTGAAGATTATGGCTACAAACTTAAGACGGGACATGCTTAATATTTGTAGACCATTCGTTTAAAGGCGTAGGTTGTGGGTGAGGTACGAACCCCAACAAAAATGCCACAGCCAAGGTGTTGGGGTTCGTGCCTCACCCACAACCTACCCAGCTCATCTCAATTTATTGTCCTTAAGAAGGGCTGCTAACTTTAAATGGAATAGGTTTTCAATAGCATATAAATTTGTCCCGTCTTAAGTGCGTAGCCAAGATTATGAAGAGAATGACTAAGGAACGCGCACAACACACTTGAGCAACTAACTTGTTTTTTTGTCCGTCTTCGGTGTTGCACAAACAGTTACGTAGCTCGCTAAAGCTAAGTTTGTGCGCCTTGAATACGAACAAAAATCCTGCGTCAGTTGCCCAACTGTGTTGTGCCCATTCCTAAGTCATCCATGTTCTTGATGGAAAAAACTTTTCCTAAGCCTATATTCTTAGCTCGCTCTTTTTTGTTTTCTTGATATCTATGTGCACTACAATAGTGCAATTTTTGAATTGTGGGTATAAATGGTGCGCAAAAAGTAAGTTAATTCTAATAATTCACCTTTTATACCTCCTAAGCTCGTTTTTTATCCACCTACTTAAGTCAGTATTCTATTTACATTATTTCTCTAAGCGACTGAAAATATTGTAATAAATAATTTTATCTTGCTATTATAAAAATCAGATGACTCTATAGATCGTTTATCAATCATTTTTTTTAACTGGCCTATAATTTGCTTTTATAATATATACTTCGTCAGACTGAATTGTTATGTTAGCCTTGCTGTCCACTCGCAATCAACAACCATAGAGCCTGGGTAAGCAAAAGATGAGTACGCGATTTTTCTATCTTCACCAAGTTAATACCTGTGTATAAAAAAATACTCGAAAACGTAAATGCGGCTATCCTGCTATTCGATAGCACTCTTAACCTCTGCTACATAAATACAGCAGGTGAAATTTTATTTGAAGACAGCGCACGCCACTTGATAGGTAAGTCTGCCAAAAAACTATTCGCCTCTGAACCAAAGCTTATTTTCGACTTGCAATATTGTATTGAGCACAATGAAACTTTCTTTGACAATGACATCAGCCTACAGCTATCGCATAAAAAAATCACCCTTCGTTTTACAGCCACACCGATTCTTGAAGATGAGAAAAATAAAGAGATCCTGGTTGAACTTCAACAAGTTGATCATCACTTACGCATTTCCAAAGAAGAACAATTACTCGCTCAGGAAAATATTTCTCGCATGTTAATGCGGGGTTTTGCGCATGAAATAAAAAATCCTCTAGGTGGTTTAAGAGGTGCCGCGCAGTTGCTTGAACTTGAATTAGAAAATAATGATTTAAAAGAATACACGCAAATTATTATAGAGGAAGCCGATCGCATGAAGGTATTAATGGATAAAATGCTGGGCCCTAATAAAGTCCCTAATAAAGTCCCATTAAATATTCATGAAGCTCTGGAGCGCGTCAGACAGCTCGTGCAAGCTGAAACAGATTTAATAAAAATCAGTCGTGATTACGACCCCAGCATTCCATCACTCTACGCCGACAAGAACCAGCTAATCCAGGCATTTTTAAATATCGTGCGCAATGCTGCACAAGCGATTCAGACTACTGGTGAAATTATCTTACGTACTCGCATCCACAGACAAATGACTATTGCAGGCAAACGTCATAAACTTATAGCACGAATTGATATTATTGATAATGGCACGGGCATTAAACCAGAATTAATAAATCAGATATTTTATCCGATGATTACCGGCCGTCACGATGGTACTGGGCTTGGATTACCCATTTCACAATCTATCATTAACCAGTATAGCGGCATTATTGAGTGCACATGTTCTGCTGAAAATACAACTTTTTCAATATACTTACCTGTGGGAAATATTAATGACTAACAACTATCACGTATGGATCGTTGATGACGATAAGTCAATTCGCTGGGTTATTGAAAAAGCGTTACACAAAATACAAATAAGCACTCAAAGCTTTCTCAATGCCGAAGCACTACTAAGCGCATTGCAAAACAATACCCCTGATGCATTATTATCAGACATTCGTATGTCTGGCATTGATGGCCTACAATTATTAAAAAAGCTGCAGCATTCTCATCCAGAACTACCGGTTATTATTATGACTGCACATTCTGATCTGGAGAGTGCTGTATCTGCTTTCCATGGCGGTGCATTTGAGTATCTGCCCAAGCCTTTTGACATCAAGGATATGCTCGCAGTCACTGAGCGCGCCTGTATACATAGTCAGCAAACTAAGCATAAAACCATACATCAAGATGTCACTAGCGAAGAAGCGGCACCTGAAATTATTGGTGAAGCACCTGCAATGCAAGAAGTTTTTCGTGCAATAGGCCGTCTGGCTCGCTCGCATATTACAGTACTGATTAATGGCCAGTCTGGCACAGGAAAGGAGCTTGTTGCTAAAGCGCTGCACCGTCACAGCCCAAGAGCTAAACAACCTTTTATTGCATTAAATATGGCAGCGATTCCCAAAGACCTGATGGAATCTGAATTATTTGGCCATGAGAAAGGAGCTTTTACGGGAGCCAATACTCGGCGTACCGGTCGATTTGAACAGGCGAATAATGGCACTTTATTTCTAGATGAAATTGGTGATATGCCTGCCGAATTACAAACTCGCTTATTACGCGTATTATCAGATAATGAATTTTATCCGGTAGGCGCACATACACCGATTCGAGTTAATGTACGTATTATTGCTGCAACTCACCAAAATCTGGAGTCACTGGTTGAGCGTGGAGAATTTAGAGAAGATTTATTTCACCGACTTAATGTCATACGCATCCATATCCCACCATTACATGATCGCAGCCAGGATATTCCCTTATTAATGCATCACTTTCTGGCTTCTGCCGCAAAAGAGCTAGACAGTGAAATTAAGCTGCTGAGCCCTGAAGCAGAAAGTTATTTATCAACCTTACCCTGGCCTGGAAATGTCCGCCAATTAGAAAATATTTGTCGCTGGATTACTGTCATGGCCTCAGGCAGAGAGATTCATTTAATAGACCTGCCACCTGAATTACAGCCTGAATACATCGCTAAGGAAAAAAAGCAAGATGCGCCTGAAATAGAAAATAACTGGCAGTTATGCTTAAAAAAAGCGATTGAAAAAAGAATACAATTACAACAGAAAGATATTGCCAAGCAAATTATTCCTTTAACTGAAGCCATTCTGATTAAATCAGCTTTAGAGTATACTCAGGGACACCGCAATGAAGCAGCTAATTTATTAGGCTATGGACGCAATACCTTAACGCGAAAAATAAAGGAATTAGCAATTGAATCGTAAGAGGGAATATTGAAAATAGCAGGGAGTGATCTTTAATTCAATAGAACCAGACTTAGGGAGATAGAAACAAATAATCATCCAATATTGCTAGTCTTTTTGTCCGTCTTCTGCGTTGTA
>CAZLLL010000085.1:0-9253 GCA_964560255.1 uncultured Methylomonas sp. | reverse complement strand
CCCAAGTTGAAAGCAGCTTGAGCTCGAATGGCCGAAGTTAGAACCAACCCCGTAATTCATGATAGATTTAGGGTCGTAAACAGTGAAGTCTGTGTTTCCTTGAACGTGGTGCCTTGCAGCATCATTAATACCACAAAAGGTAAAGAGAGGGTCGTCAGGTCTATTTTGCTCATGAGATAAGCCTAAAACATGACCAAATTCATGGACGGCAAGAAATTGAATGCATTGGTCTGTGCCGTATCCATTTTGGTTGCACCGGTTTTTTAAGCTAGTAAACTCACTCTGAAAAACGGTAGTCGCAGCAATATCAAAAACTAAGGTGACACCACGCTTACCTGTTGAGGGATGAATATTAAGCACTTCATTGCCTAGTCCATGACTTTTAGCTTCTATTCCTAAACTAATTCTTACTCCATTAAAGTTACCACTTGGGCACCCGTTCCAACCGGTAAAACGCACTAATGAAACGTTTTCCCATGATGATTGAAGCGCGCTTCTTACTAACCCTCTATTGTGAGGAGTATTATGTTGTGATGCAGTATGCTCCCAACACACTGGAATATTATTGTCTGTCCAAACAGTCGTGTCTTTATAAAAAGATCGAGGCTGTATTTGATTATCGTTTGCTTCAGAAGGCGTGGACGCTACCCCCCCCCTAGCATAATTAAAGCAATGAGTACACCTAAGCTTGAAACTCTTTTCATGATTTTCCTTAATTAAATTCAAAAACATAACACCCGTTTATCCAGATGTTGTTAAGACTATAATTCTTTTTTGTAACCATGTCAATCGAAAGCATAGCACTCAGAGATTCAGCGTATTTTACATTTTTTCACATATAGTCACGTTCAGTTTCCGCAAGGCACAGCTTCCCCTCTCCTTAAATCAGTAGGTTGGAGTATCCGTGCTTTGTTAGATTTTCTATGCTATTTTATTTTTCCTCTCTATGCGTGTATCTGGTTGCGCTCATATAACAGAGTGAGCAAGCTCTTTGGTCTCATGTCACATAACGGAATTGAATCTTTTCAGTTTTCATTCTTTGTAGCCTCGCTTCATCTAGTTCGGCCCACTTCATAGCTGCAATCAGATCTTGCCACAGACTCTTAAGTGTCTGATGGTTTTTACCTTTCAAATAAGCTTCTTGAAAATGGACGCTTATCACCATGAGCTGGTTAATCAGGTAGGCTATTTGCATCAGTTGATAATAATTTTTACTGGCTTGATAATTGACCCGTGAATATTTATGCTCCATTTCATCAATACCTTCGCCACTAAGCCGCAATTTTTTCTTCATGAATCCGCCCCAGAGCTGAAACCTGTTCAAGTATCTGCTTGATATTAATTGGTTGTGCATTTTTGGGAAGTATTTTAAAGACTTCTTGAGCGTAGCGAAGCCCGTGATAACGGGCTTTAAGGTCGAGGACGCTTTCTTCATCTGTGGAAACGAGCAATGCTTGTGAAAGATTGACCATCCACATGGAAATATTGGCAGAATTAGAGACGGATTGCTTATTTGTCACCATAAAATCTTCCAAGGAATAAAGGGGTCAGTGTTATTTATTTTTTCTCTTTCCCCACCACACAACCCCTTCTGTTTACACTATTGATAATTTAATTAACACTGACCCCCCTTTATTTATGTATTGCATCGAAAATTCTTGCTTAAGTACAGGAAAAGTAATAGCATGACTTCCCTTAACCGATTTTAATTGGGATAATGAAATGAAAAAAAATATTGCGATAACACTCATTGCAGGAAAGCTTGCTGTTAGCTCAACTCAAGTATATTCAGCTGAGGGAGGGATAGGAAAAATAGAAAGTTCGCCAGGAATAAGTCTAACTGAGATAGGGGCACCCGTTAAGATTCTGACACCCCCTGATTCTGGTTCAAAAAGTGGAGTTTTGTACACTCAATTAGCAGAGAATCAGCGCATTGATTTTATCATAAATGGTGTACCTACCGAAGGCAACGAACTACAGGTATACCTTGCCTATAGCAAGAATGCTGGAAGGCAGGATCAGTGGACTCCTTTTGATTCTGGACGTGGTCATATTGAATTAGATACACAATCGCTTGAAGTACTTGCAGGTGTTACCGTGCAATCTGTAGAAGAAATAACGGACTTTCCAGACACACCTCTAGGGTCAGTTGACCTGAAGCAAAGATCTATACTTTTGCCTGTTGCTCTTTCTAATCTAAACCGCCTTGGTGATGATGGAGACCGCATATACTTTCAAGCTATTGTCATTCCTGTTGATTCTAATGGTAATCTTGTGTGGAATCAGGGATACGCGAGTGAGGTTGATAGCTTTGATATAAATAGATCACTTGATTATAACCCAGAATATGATGACTATATAAGTGATGGAAAGAACTCCGGCTCCGATCCTGACTCGACATCAGGTGGAAAATAAAGTAAGGCTATATTGCTATATCTCATTATCGGGTGCATTCCCGTTTTGTGACGTAAAATGTTTAAAATCATTTGGTTATGAAAATAAAAATTCATGCAGGCATAGTTCTTTATTTTTATAACCAACTGATTTAACAATATTTTATTTTTAGTTGTCACAAGGCGGGAATGCCCATCCCCACAGCTTTCTCATAAAAACTTGGCGTACTTATTGAAGGTTATAATATATTGATATGTATTATTATTTTTTAAAATATGTTTGGTTTTTTATTTTTTTAAAATGATTTCATAAAGAAATTAAATTTTAAAAAGTGCTGCATCATTTTTTTTCACTGGCCTTGTAACTTGAACAAATATCATGCCGTGTTTTTATGAGAAAGCCGTGCCCATCCCCCATTATCTAAAGTAGTACTTTAAACTATGAGTTTAACAATTACCCCACTTAGTAATGAACTTCTATTCGGACAAAGAGTCGTTTTGGAAAAGGTGGAAGTAAAACATGCTAATTTTTTGAAAGCTTGTTATAGTAACGATAAATTTATGAATTGCTATCGTCTTGCGCAAGATCGGGACTGCAGCTTAGATCAAATTAAAGACCGTTTGCGACTTGAGGAATCAGCTTCACCCCAAAAAATTAAACGTATAGAGTGGGTTATAAGAAAATTAGACCATAATAGACCTAGTACAATAATCGGAATTGCAGCGCTAGCTGATTATCAGTTTACTCATAAAAGAGCTGAGTTTTTAATAGGCATACCAAGTGAAAATAATCGTTTAACTGGACTTGGTTTAGAGGCATCTTTGTTAGTTTTAGAGTTTGCATTCCTACGTGCTAAATTACATAAATTAACTAGCTTCGTGTATTCGTTCAATACTATTGCACAAAAAAACACTTTGCACCTTGGCTTTCATCAAGAAGGGGTACTAAAACAGCATTATTACAACCACTGGGATGAAAAATTTATTGATTTATATCAAAATGCCTTGTTACAGAGCGATTTCTTTTGCTCTAAATATTTACAGTGCTTATCCAAACGAATATTGAATCGTGATATAACACAGGAAAAACTAAAAATTCAACAAATGAATACAGAGCAGCTTGATAAAGGCCTCGGATTATTAATAAAACAAAGCATCATTCAGGATAAGTAGCCGTTCAGGAATAAAGAAATAAAGGGGTCAGTGTCATTTGTTTTTATCCCTTTCTCCACCCAACAGCCCTCCCCTGCTTACACCATTAACAATTTAATTAACACTGACCCCTTTATTTATGAGAAAATGGCTAGCATCGTAGAAATACTGATTTAATATAAGGCCAGCACGTGATCTTTATACGAAAAATATTTTTTTATCTCTCAATAGCTTTTATCATTGCTTTGGTTGTCTGGGTTTCTCATTTCTATCGTTTTCCTCAGCAAGAAGTACCTATTGTCATTCTCGGATCAGGGATTATTCTGGGGTTATTTTTTCGTATGGGATCTAAAGCAATCCCTGTTTTACTTGTCAGCCTGCTGCTCAGTCATTATTACTTAATTGGATATTCATTATTGATTTCTGTATGGATCTCAAGCTCCATGCTGATCAGTGGCTGGCTGGCCTTTCTCTATATTCGTAGAACTTTGAGTCAAAACCTTTTAGAGCAACCTGTACGCAATTATTTACATTTTTACGTTGCTGCCATATTAATTTCTCCTATTACTAATTTACTGCTTGATCTACCCTTGCTTTGGGTGGCCAAAGAAACGGTGTTGGTAAATGATATCCGTCTACTCATTTTTTCATATACCTTAGGGGAAACACTGGGAACACTGGTTTTTGCGCCCGCTATTATCCTGTTTGGTCGACAGTTTCAGCAAGAATTTATTTCTTTAAATTACTCACCCTTTACGACAGAGAAAATATTATGGCTTTTTATTGCGGCATTATTAGTGATATTGACCGTGCTGATCGGTGAGAGTTATTTTTTCGCAGGGCTATTTGATGTTGAATTGCTCTTGTACCCTATGGTGGTCTGGAGTGCTTTGCGCCTTGGTGTCAAGTTTACCAATATTGCCGTTGCCATCATGGCATATACGATTTTTACTTTTCATTTTTTCGGTATTTCTGGGACCTCTGGATCAATGAGTATCCCTCAGGTTTTAGGAATGCTTATTCTGATTGTGACTTTGGCTGTGTTGGCTCAGCTGGTCGCTGCTATCAATTTAGAGCGGCTTAAAAAAGAAGGTTTATTGGAATATGCTGCCTTGCATGATCCCGTGACAGAGTTACCGAATATTCGATCCTTGCATAAGGACATGGCTGATTTAATGTTAGCCAGGCAGGAAAACTCTGAAAATAACATGTTGGGGTATATCTCAATTTGTGATTACGAAGCTTTGGTGCATGGTTATGGTATTGAAGCTAAAAATTTGCTTTATAGACAGTTTGGTCATTTTTTACAGCAAGAATTGCAAACTGAAAGCACAATATATCGTGTCAGCGGGCCTGCCTTTGCATTATTATTTAAAAGCAATCAAAAAAACTCGGCCATGACACTAATGGAAAGCCTGACAAAACAGCTCAGGCATTTCAAATTTATCTGGCAACAACAGGCTTTTCATATTAACGCTGTTTTCTCACTAGTACCTGTTGATTTTGTTCCGGGTGAATTACACGGCCCCATTGAACATGCCAGCACCTTGGCGGACAAAGCATATGAGCAAGGTAATATTGGAATAGTCATTGCCAGTGACAAAGATGAGGACAAAAAACAGCGAAAAACGCGTGCCGACTGGCTGGGGAAAATTAATGAAACATTAGCTAAAGATCGCTTTATACTATTTGCTCAGCCTATCGTTCCAATACAAAAAACCAGCGGGAGCGAAGCGACTCTTTATTTTGAAATTCTATTACGCATGAAGAATACTGATGGCAACTTAGGCATGTCTGCTGATTTTATCTCACATGCAGAAAGTTTCAACTTGATGCCTAATATAGATCGGTGGGTAGTTCGGAACACGCTAAAATGGTTATCATCGAGCGATATTGATATACAAAAAATCGGCCTTTGTTCCATCAACCTCTCGGGTCAATCGGTGGCTGACCTGACATTCTGCTCAGATATAGAAGGTTTGATTCAGCAATACAATGTGCCGCCACAAAAGCTTTGTTTTGAAATAACCGAGACAACGGTTATTGCCAATATGTACACAGCAACAACCTTTGTTGCGCAATTGCAAAAGCTTGGCTGTTCGGTTGCACTGGATGATTTTGGCAGTGGTTTGTCCTCATTTGAATACCTTAAAAAGCTTTCTGTCGATATCCTAAAAATAGACGGATTTTTTATTCAAAATATGCTCGAATCAGAAACCGACACCGTTATAGTTGACGCGATTGGCCGAGTGGCACAAGTAATGAATTTGAAAACTGTCGCAGAATTTGTTGAATCTGAAGAGGTTTTAAAACTTCTGACCGAAATGGGGGTGACTTACGCACAGGGATTTTATACTGGAAGGCCAGCACCATTAGAAGAAATATTGTTAATAAAAAATTAAAATATTTTATCTTGAGGTCTTATTTTGACAGTTTAACTAACACCGACCCCTTTATTTTTTTAAGAGTAATATTAGCTGCTTGCCTGAGCAATAAACCACTGGCTTATTTTACTAGCAGACTGGTGCCTAGATTGATTATCCAGTAGCGTTTGATGGGCAATAAAATCAAGCACAGGCACATTAGGCAACAACTCAGTTAAGCGTTTACTGACATAATGCTTAACGCTGATAAGTTCTGAAGGCGAGATTTTATTGTAAACCAGGGCTATTTTCTGAATGCCTTGTTGCTGTATAAAACTAAGTGCTAAAACCGTATCGTCTATTGCTGAACCTATGCCAGCGATACCAACAAATAGCACTGGCGCATTTAATGCTAGAGCTATCGTGACATTAGAAACCCCGATGATACTGCCTGTAGCTGGGCCTCCTATGCCATCGACAATAACAATATCCTTACCTACACTCACTTGCGCAACCTCTGCTAATATATCATCTAGCAACATAGCTGAATTTTTGCTTAAGCCATCAATAAAATCTTTGCTAAAGCCTTTTTTAAATACTAGGCTGGCTATGCTTCGATGAGTAATATGCTCGCGCTCACAAAAGACAGTCACTGCTTGTTTATCGAGGCATTGCGTCATAGGTTTGATATAAGCTAATTGCTTAGCCTGGTAACCATCAAGCAATAAATGCGCTAACAAGCCTTCGCAAAGTGTTGTTTTCCCTACACCCGATGCCGAACCCATGACATAAAGATATTTTGTTCTCATACTAATACAGAGTTTGTCAATTTGTTGCGCCCATTAGGAGCCTTGTGTTTCACATAACTATTAAAAGACATATCAGCGTCAATGATATGCTTGCCCCATTCTGTCACAAAATCTTTTACTTCATTTTGATTCCAATGAGCGTCATTAATCTTGTGTTGCTATGAGTTAATGCTTTCAGCATCATTTTGTGCTCTTTATTATGGAATGGGAATTGAATAAGTTGTGCAATTATGACGCAGTATTTTTGTTTGCCTTCAAGGCGCGGTAACAGGCGCATAGCTAGTTACGTAACTGTTTCCGCAACGCAGAAGGCGAACAAAAAGACAAGTCAGAATGCACAAGTTATTTGATTCCCATTCCTATGTGCTTTAAAGCCGTGATATTTTAGCTTTTTCATTTGTGTTTTTTCCTCGCTAAAATGTTCTTCAACAAGTTGATACAGAACCTGTATGTTTTCCAGCAGTCATTTTTGGGTGTGCGTAGTCAGTATTATTTCTGCCAGATCAAATAAATCTTTATGCTGGCTATCGAGTCAATCATCACCCATTTTATATTGCTGTTACCAGCCAAAATGGCTCATATTAACTGCAGTCAGGTTGACTGTTTAAACCCTCCTTGCGGCGGTGCCAAGCAATATTATCAGGTGTTTTTTTATCACTGACTTTATAAACAAAGTTCTTTCTTGCCTGATGATAGTCATCATTGCCATAAAAATTTGCATGCATTTGCGTCAATTCAAATTGTCGATAAGTCGCGAGTGCTTTTTTAGCTTCATCAAAACAACGGGTTTCCGATTTTGCTGTTAGCGTCTTTTGCAACAAGGCTTTGTCTGCCACATAAGTGTTAGCTAGATGTGTTACTTGTGCAGCAAATATTTTATGATTTTTATCCAGCACTTTATCAACAAAACCAATACGCCATGCCTTTTTGGCACTGATAGGCAGTCTTTGTTCTTCGGTTAAGATGGCGGCCATTTTTTCACCCACTCGTTTCGGTAATAAATACGTCCAGTATTCAGAACCATAAAGCTGTCCCATGTTTTTATAATGCGGATTTAAGATAATGCCTTCTCTAGCAACGGCCTTATCCGTTGCTAAAGCTAGTATTGCACCTCCTGCACCCGCACTACCCGCAACAGCAGAAATTGTCACTTTATCGAGTGTAGTGATAATTTGCAAAATTAAATCATCAATCGCATTAATATTGAGCCAGGATTCTTCTGCTGGATCGTCAGCAACTTCAATATAATTCAGATGGATACCGTTAGACCAACACTCGTGGCCCCCCATTAACACGATCACATCAATATCTAAAGTGGTCACATGCTGATAAACAGAGAGTAACAAGCCGCATTGCTCGGTACTCATACCGCCATTATGAAATGGGGAATGTAGGTAAGCAACCCTATCTTGCGTGTAAAACCAAACCTCCTGACAAGGGATCTGCCTCCCTTCTTTCGTATAGTCAATATCAATGTTTTTAACGGGTTTAGAAAATAATCTGTATAACAGAGAAGTTGAGCTGCTTGCAGACGATAAAAAATCTTTTAACACTACAGCTGCGGGTAATTTAATGCTTTTTTCATCCGAGGCTAATTTGGGTTTTAAATGTCCAATCCAGATAGCACCATCAATAGTCGCCCGACAAATAGCATGGTTTGCTGTTGCAATAATGTCTCCTGCTTTTCCCTTTAAATTTTCTTCCTTTTGGGCATTGTATAAAAACACAGGCTGTCCATAGATTTCATCTAATACCCCAGGGCTACCATCAGCCGCATAAAGGTGCCTTAAAATCTCATCCGTTTTTTGTTTTTTCCAGTTTATAGCACGATCTGTTTGCTTCATGGTTGGCTGTAACTGACCCGTAACCTTAGGGTTATTGTAATCCAGTGCTATGGGCTTAAAGTCAGGCGCATCAAAATAGGCCAGTGCTTCCCATAAACACTCTACAGCACCCTGCGTAACTTCTCGATTAAACAAACTACTTTTCGTAGTATTCCGCATGGGAAAGGTTCTCTTAGCCCAGATATCCCCCATATCCATTTCTTCTTGAGCTTCTAATAAGGTAACGCCCCATTCAGTTGCACCCTTTTGAATCGCCCAGTCTAACGAAGAAGCCCCTCTATCCCCTACAATACCAGGGTGAACAATTAAGCATTTATAATGTTCATAAATTTCGGCTGGAATTTTTTGAGTTAAAAAAGGGCAGATAATCAAGTCCGGTTTAAACAAACTTACCCCTGCCAGTAGAAGCGGGATATTGCCATGATGTAATTCAACAGAAACGATATAACCGGCATCATCTAGTTCAGTATAGAACCTTTGGGTTAAACCAGAAAATGCAGATGAAAGTAATAAAATTCGCATGATACTTCTCCTTAGGAACGTACACGAAATAAGATGCGCTTCGTACCTCAGCACATCCTATAAAATATGAGGCTTAAATAGTGTGCTATTTCCCTGTTACTACAAAATAGAGAAAGTCATCATTAAGCACTTTTTAAATCTAAAAAAAGAGCTACCAACTTAAGACGGGA
>CAZLLL010000084.1:0-9281 GCA_964560255.1 uncultured Methylomonas sp. | reverse complement strand
TCAGGACTTCGACAGCCTAGGTTGGTTCTTATTTCGGCCACTTTAACTAAAATTATTTTTTAGAACTACTTAAAATTTATGTAAAACAAAACTTTAAATAGTTTCATGAATATTTTTGGCATCCTTCATTGCCCAGCTGACACTGTGAAGGATACAAGGAAATAAAAATATTTTTTATCTAAAAAATATAGATATATTAATCAAATAATTACAAGAAATAAAATTTTTAATTTTTTTCTTTGCTAGCCTTCATGTGTAAACTACTTTATAGGAAATATGAAGGATGCCATATTTTTTTAATAAAAGTGACCGAAGTTAGAACTAAGCCCAAGAATTACAACTCATGTCCCGCTGTATCAGGGTTAAGATTTGTGATACCTAATGATTCTGCAACGGTTTCAATCACGATAGTTTGCTGACCCAGAGCCAAAATAGCATCATTAATAATGGCAGCACCTTGATCATTTCCCGGAGCAATCAATTGGTCAAAGGCTTCGCCAGATTCTGCTTTAGTCACAATTTTTTGTATCGCATCCTGAGAATTATTCATTTTATTTAATAAGTCATGGCTGACCTCTGGATTTTTATAGGCGACTAATTCAGCCAGACTAGTTGTAAGGACTTTACTGCCATCAATGCGATTATACGTGCCTGTGTAGACATTTTTAATGCCAAGTGCGTCAAAGAAATAAGATGAATGCGTATTATCACTAAAACAATCATGTTCATCTTCCGTTGAGTTGGCGATCAATGCCACTTTCATGCGCTCACCAGCCAATTCACCGAAAGACAAACTGCCTATTCCAAAAAGCATTTTGCGCAAGCCTTCCTGGGTGTCATCAGCAAGAAATTCAGTTGCATAATTTTGCCCACCTGTACCGCCAAGAGGATCCCATTCATTCACTATAAATTGTAAATCCTCTACCAATAAGATAGTCGCAGCCATCAAGTAATCCGCACGTCTATCACAATTTTCATTAGTACATTCACCCTCACTCAGATAGTCAGTATATGAACGCTCACCTGCTCCTGCATTAGTGCCATTTAAGTCCTGTCCCCAAAGTAAAAATTCAACGGCATGATACCCAGTGGCAACATTGGCTTCTGAGCCTGAAATCTCATGCAAACTTTGCAGTAGTGCCGGAGTAATAGTTGAAACATCAAGAGCCTCCCCTCCTATCGTGATATTTGCATTGTTTGCAATAATGTTTGCCTGCGCCCATTCATTGCCTAATTCACTATCATAGAAATCTGTATTCACGTAATCAATCAGCCCCTCATCCAGTGGCCAGGCATTAACTTTGCCTTCCCATTCATCAACTACGGGATTAGCAAAACGGAAGGCTTCTGTTTGAAGATACGGTATACGAGCTGCCTTCCATGCTGCTTTTGCCTTATCTTGTGTTGCGTCTGAAGGAGTAGCAATAAATTCTATAATGGCCTCCTTTAGTTGCAAGGCGGTGATTAATGAATCTTCATACCCAGCGTGCGCAATTCTTACGTAACCTTTTAATACATCTGCTTCATTGACACTAATATCAATATGAATAGGCTTTGAATTGTATCTTAGCGTGCCCGTACTGTTCTTATAGCCAACAAAAATATCGAACTTGCCCGAGGTGCCCGAAAGGCTGCGGTAGACATTTAGCATTTCTTCTGCTTCCAGAGTGCTATCTTCTCGCGCAGCTTGTAGGTTATCAATATTGCCATCCCAGGGTACCCATGCTCCTGAAGCAATTCTCATTGATGCCTCACCGCGGTGATAAACAACGGTATAAAATGAGCCATTGGATCCGACATCTTCTGCTGCAATCGGAATTAAAGCCGAAACTGTCAGATTATCAGAAACCTGAAATATCCCGTCAGAATTAGGGACACCGCCGATAGTTCCAGAAATAGGCTGTGTTGCAGCACCTCCTCCTCCCAGCATTGTAACAGGATAATCTTGTGTCAGTGCGAAAGCAGAGCCGGACGTAGAGAGAGCCAGTACAATCGCAGTAGTTAGCCTATTAATTTTAGGTGATATTTTCATATATGAAATTCCTTTAAAGGTGGTTATAACAGCACATATAATATCATTAATGAGAATGATTCTCAATATTGTTGTTATGTTTATATATATCCTACAGAAATTTTAGGGTAAATGCCAATATTAATTTAAATTATTATTTCAGGCCTCAACACTTTTCTTTAAATTCAGGTAGTGACTACTATTGACTATGTATAATACAGTAAATATATAACTCATTGTTTAATATTATAATAATTGCGTCAACGGGCTTTTCTTGGTAGTAATCTGCATTAGCAGCTAATGGAAGTCACCACCAGATTTTCAGTAAGAGGAGGGAGGCTGAACGGTTACGATTCTTAAGGAATGAGCACGAAATAAGTTGAGCAACTGACGTAGGATTTTTGTTTGTATTCAAGGCGCAGAAACAGTTACGTAACTAGCTATGCGCCTGTTACCGCGCCTTGAAGGCAAACAAAAATACTGCGTCATAATTGCACAACTTATTCAATTCCCATTCCTAAGTTATTTTTATTTGTTTCGATTTCCTAATAACACTGCGAGTGCTATGCTTAATGCAAAGACTGATAGTGCTAATGCATCTCCCCACCACATATAAGGTGTACTACCTGCCATCGGTACAACCCATCCGGTCAGTGCGGCACGCTTAAATACAGTTAACCTGCTGACAACCTTGCCTTTTTCATTGATAAATGCACTAATGCCAGTAGCCGAAGATCGGAGCATGTATCGCCCAGTTTCAAGAGCGCGAAAACGTGTCATTTGCAGATGCTGGTGCGGCTGCGGCGAGTTTTTCCACCAGCCATCGTCAGTTATATTAACTAAATAAGCTATTTTAGGCAGCCCTTGCAATAACTCTTGACCGAAGATACCTTCGTAACATATCGACGCGGCAAATGGATAATCCGCAGCCTTAAGTAGGTTTTGCTTGTCTGAGCCCTGCTTAAAGTTAGAGATGGGAAAACCCATTAAATCCGCCATGTAATTTGATACAGGCTGAAAGGGAAGGTACTCGCCAAATGGCAGCAAATGCCGTTTATAATAAATACCCTTTGTTTCGCCCCATAATTGTAAAGCGTTGTAAAATTCACCTGCGTGTTCACCCGAAGCAATCACGCCAAATATAATATCACTGTGATGTTTAAGTGCTTGTGCAGTAAAGGTATTTATAAACTGCGGGTCCAGACTGTCGTATATAACGGGTAATGCGGTTTCAGGCCAGACAATAAGGCGTGAATCCCAGTGTTGCTGAGTCATTTCCGTATAGATATGAAGGGTAGCATCACGTTGTTGAGGCAGCCATTTTTTATGCAATGGGATATTACCCTGAATTAAGGTAGCCTGAAAGGGTTTCCCTAATGGGTGTGTCCATTCAACAGACGTTAACAGTTGAGTTCCCCACCACATACTGATTAACACGCTAAACAAACCCCAGCGCCGCCAATCTTGGAGATATGCCATGGCAAGTAATGCGGCTGCCGAAAACGCAACTAACCAGCTCACGCCGTAAATGCCTGTAATCGGCGCTAAAGCAGATAGCGGTGTGTCAATCTGACTATAGCCCAGTTGCAGCCAGGGGAAGCCTGTTAAAAACCAGCCACGCAACCATTCCAGTAGTGCCCAGGCTGCGGGGAACACAAGTAATAAGCGAATCACTTTTCCGTTGCTGTTATACCCCATTGTTATCCAGGCGACTAGCGCCGGATATAAAGCTAAATAGGCAGCCAAAAGAATGGTCAGCCCAACTGAAATGACGACATTAACACCACCCCAATCATGAATGCCAAAATATACCCAGTAAATTCCGACACCAAATTGCCCTAAACCAAAAAGATACCCTCTCCAGATCGCCTTGCTCAGGCTTACCTGCTGCCAATTTAACAGCAATAATATTAACGCAACAACGGCTAGAAGCGGGTTATCATAGGGGGCAAAGGAAAAGCTTAGTAATATGCCGCTTAGCAAAACTATGCCGTCTTCTCCGATAGAGCAAATTTGTTTCATAATCAGCATTTTCATCCATGAATTAACTCAAAAATAGGGGCAGGCTGTAATGCCGATTCTAGTGATTTTAATTAATATAAATCAATAGAATATATGTGTTTTTACTGTATTGAACGTTAATTTTATAATTCACTACCCTACACTTTTTAAAAAGGCTAAAACCCTTGTAGAATAAGCTATAGATGGTTTTTCAATTATTTTACCTTATAACATTTGAACAATTTTAGCTCTAAAAATAGCTTATTTAATCATTTTTTTATTAAGGTAATATTAAATAGCCTTTTAAATCAAGCTTCACAGAGCTTTTTAAAAGTGTACGGCAGTGAAATTTCATAATAATAAAAAATGGCTTACAGACATTGGCTACCGTATTAAAACGGGGTAGTCCTAATGTCAGTAAAGCTTGGCGGCAAAATAATGGGAAAGATATAAAACCCTTATTTAATTTCTATCGTTAAAGTGCCTTATCTGCTATAATGGAAAGATTTTTTAGGTATTTTAAAAGAGTAAATATAGTCAGATGGCAAAAGAAGATCAAATCGAAATGGACGGTACAATTACCGAAACCCTCCCCAATACAATGTTCAGAGTTGAACTCGAAAACGGGCATGTAATTACTGCACATATTTCAGGGAAAATGCGTAAACACTATATCCGCATCCTGACGGGTGATAAAGTTAAAGTAGAAATGACACCCTATGACTTAACTAAAGGACGTATTACATTTCGAATGCGCTAAAGTCTATTATTTAACGCATTGTTACGAAAAGTTAGTTTTTTTCAGGAATACTCAATTGTTTACTTTCTATGGTAAACGCAAGTTCTTTGTCCTGTACAGTTACATGGACATGCCCGCCTTGATTCAGCTTACCGAATAGCAAATCATTTGCCAATGGCTTTTTAATTTTATCCTGAATCAAACGTGCCATTGGTCTTGCCCCCATTTTAGGATCACAACCTCGCTCTGCCAGCCAGAGCCTGGCTTCTGCATCCAGGCTGAAAGTTACATTTTTATCAAGTAACAAGGTTTCCAGCTCAAAAATAAATTTATCAACCACATTACCAACAATCGAAATATCTAAGGGTTTAAATTGAATAATGGCATCCAGACGGTTTCTAAATTCGGGTGAAAATGACTTTTCTATCACTCGTAGACTATCACTCGAATGCTCTTGCTGAGTAAAGCCTATCGAAGCACGGCTTCCCTCCTCTGCACCCGCATTGGTTGTCATCACTAATATAATATTTCTAAAGTCCGCTTTACGCCCGTTATTATCCGTTAAGGTACCGTGATCCATTACCTGCAACAATAAATTGAATACATCAGGATGAGCTTTTTCTAGTTCATCCAGTAATAATACGGCATGAGGATGTTTATTAACCTGTTCGGTCAATAACCCGCCCTGGTCATAACCTACATACCCAGGGGGAGCACCAATTAAGCGAGAAACTGTATGGCTTTCCATGTATTCAGACATATCAAAACGTATCAATTCCACACCTAACAACTTTGCCAGCTGCTTAGTCACTTCTGTTTTACCTACGCCGGTTGGACCTGCAAACAAAAGCGAACCAATGGTTTTTGTTGTCTCGCGTAAACCTGCCCGAGATAAGGTGATCGCTGATGATAAAGCGGCAATGGCTTCATCTTGACCAAATACCAGCATTTTTAAATTCTTCTCAAGATTTTTTAACTTATCCTGATCATCTGTCGACACAGACTTGGGAGGTATTCTGGCAATTTTAGCAACAACATCCTCTATTGCATGTACATCAATTAAGGTGTTGCGCTGATCTTCTGGGACCAAGCGTTGTTTTGCGCCTGCTTCATCAATGACATCAATTGCTTTATCGGGCAAAAATCGATCAGTGATGTGTCTGGCAGACAGTTCTGCGGCCATACGCAGACTGTCTAAACTATATTTAAGATCATGATGCTCTTCAAAACGGCTTTTCAATCCTTTTAAAATCAAAAAAGTCTCATCAATTGTTGGCTCTACTACATCTATTTTCTGAAAGCGCCGCGCTAATGCGTGATCTTTTTCAAAGATGCCACGATATTCTTGGTAAGTCGTTGAACCAATACAGCGTAAATGTCCTGAAGCTAAAGCAGGCTTAATTAAGTTAGAGGCATCCATCACCCCACCTGAGGCTGAGCCAGCACCGATGATGGTATGAATCTCGTCAATAAATAAAATTGCACGAGAATCTTCTTTTATTTGATTCATCAACGCCTTAAGACGTTTTTCAAAGTCGCCTCGGTATTTAGTTCCTGCGACTAAAGCACCTAGATCCAGAGAATAAATAACACAGTTCAGCAAAATATCCGGTATATCTTCTTCCACAATTTTCTTGGCCAATCCTTCGGCAATAGCTGTTTTACCAACTCCTGCTTCGCCGACTAATAAAGGATTGTTTTTTCGGCGTCGACATAATACTTGTACAGTACGTTCTAATTCATTTTCCCGCCCAATCAGTGGATCAATTCTACCTTGCAGAGCTTCTTGATTAAGGTTCGTTGTATACTTGTCTAAAGGGCTTTCAGCGACCTCCTGGTTGTTATTCGCAGTTTTTTCTTTTTGCTCCGGCTTTTCTTGCTCCGTTTTTGAGAGGCCATGTGATAAATAATTCACCACATCCAGGCGCTGGATATCCTGTTTATTCAATAAATAAACGGCGTGCGAATCTTGCTCACTAAACAGGGCAACCAGCAAATTAGCCCCATCAACCTCTTTTTTATCCGATGCCTGGGCATGAAAGACAGCTCTTTGTAAAACTCGTTGAAAACCAAGGGTTGGCTGGGTTTCTCGCCGGCCTTCAGTAGATAATAAGCTGATTGTGTCATCGATAAACCGGGTCAGATCGCCACGCAAGCTGGGAATGTCGCAGACACATTCAGACAGCACATGAATGGCATTGGTGTTATCCAGTAGTGCCAATAACAAATGCTCAACAGTGATAAACTCGTGCCGTTTTTCATGCGCCGAGACAAAGGCTAAATTTAATGTTACTTCAAGGTCTTTACTTAACATAATTAAAGCTCCTTACGCTTTACTAAGTTTCTTCCATCGCACACATGAGGGGATGTTGATTTTCGCGTGAATAATTATTCACTATCTCAACTTTCGTTTCTGCTACATCTTTTGAAAACACACCACACACTCCGACACCTTGTGTGTGTACATGTAACATAACCTGAGTCGCCGAATCCTCTGTCATCGAAAAAAAATCAATCAATACTTCTATCACAAAGTCCATTGGTGTGAAATCATCATTTAAGAGGATCACCTTAAATAAAGGCGGCTTTTTTAATTTTGGTTTTGCTTCCTGTACAGCGATTACATCATCGTAATCTGTGGAAGGGTTATCATCACTCATTTGAATCTACACTTTAAAATATTAGACTATAAATAGTATTCTTGAGGGAAATTCCTCAATTTCAATTCTTTATCAAGTATAATAGCCTTAAATCAATTAAACCACAGCCCTTTTTTTTAAACTCTCGGAAAACCCATGGTTTGGAAACCTCATGTCACTGTTGCGGCTATTATTCAACAACAACATCGATTTCTTTTAGTCGAAGAACACACATCAAAGGGGCTGGCCTTTAATCAACCTGCAGGGCACCTAGAGCCAGGGGAGAGCCTGAGTGATGCAGTGCAGCGTGAAGTCAACGAAGAAACCGCATGGCACTTTACACCGCAATATATCACCGCCATTCAGCTATGGCGAAAATCCCCAGACAGTCCTAGCTTTCTGCGGGTCTGCTTTGTCGGTAAATGCCATAATTTTCAAGCAGAGCAAGCGTTAGATGAGGGTATTATTGCAACGCACTGGCTAACACGCAATGAAATTATTGCAAAAAAATTACAATTACGTAGCCCCTTGGTACTCACCACTATTGATCAATACCTACAAGGTGATCATCACCCACTCAGCTTATTGAAAACTTTTTTAGATGTAGCATAATGAGTAAAAACATCATCGTTGGCATGTCAGGCGGCGTGGATTCATCGGTCACTGCTGCTTTATTATTAGAGCAAGGTCACCAGGTGACAGGTGTATTTATGAAAAACTGGGATGAAGATGACGGCACTGATGAATGTACCGCACTACAAGATTTGGCTGATGCCCAGCAAGTTTGCGATACACTTGATATAGAATTAAAAACGGTTAACTTTGCCAGTGAATACTGGGATGATGTTTTTGAAGTTTTTCTTGCCGAATTTTCAGCAGGCCGCACCCCTAACCCAGATATTCTGTGCAATAAACATGTAAAATTTAAAGCTTTTTTAGATTATGCAATAGAAGACCTGGGTGCTGAATGCATTGCTACGGGGCACTATGCACGTATTAACGAAAAAGACGCTGAGTATTTTTTACTCAAAGGCTTAGATTCCAGCAAAGAACAAAGTTATTTTTTATACACACTCGGTCAAAAAGCTTTAGCAAACACTTTATTTCCTATAGGTCATCTACATAAAACTGAAATCCGAAAAATTGCTAAAAAATATGGCTTTGTTAATCATTTAAAAAAAGATAGTACGGGTATATGTTTTATAGGTGAGCGTAAGTTCAAGGCATTTCTACAACGCTACCTACCCACCCAGCCTGGCGAAATGCGCACACCCGAAGGACAGTATATCGCTCAGCACTCTGGGCTTATGTATTACACCCTGGGTCAACGTCAAGGACTAGGTATCGGAGGGGTTAAAAATGCACCCGATGAGCCTTGGTATGTTCTAGATAAAAATCTGGAAGAGAATGTTTTGGTCGTTGGGCAAGGGCATGACCATCCTTTAATGCTGCATAATATATTAGAAGCAAATCAGCTGGACTGGTGTAATAACCAGCCACTGACCGAAGCCATTCGTTGTACCGCTAAAACACGTTACCGACAAGTAGGTCAAAGCTGTCAAATTATTCCTTTAGATGCGTATAGGGTTAAAGTTATTTTTGAGCAGCAGCAAAGAGCTATTACTCCGGGGCAATCAGTGGTTTTTTATGATGGAGAAGTGTGTTTAGGCGGTGGGGTTATAGAGACTAAATACAATGGCTAAAAACGGAAGATAGAAATCCATAGTCTTGACTGTACGAAGCATTCCGTCCTGTTTTATCAGGGATAGATTTTGTTGAGGTTGGTTTGTCACCCACAACGTATTGTTGTCTATTTTTTCACCGTCTAAGGAATGAAAATCAAATAACTTGTGCATTCTGACTTGTCTTTTTGTTCGCCTTCTGCGTTGCG
>CAZLLL010000083.1:0-9305 GCA_964560255.1 uncultured Methylomonas sp. | reverse complement strand
AACAAAATCAAAACCAGCTTGAAGTCATTGTTAACCCCTTACCGAGCCAAATGTATGCAGATTCCACCAAAATACGGCAGATTTTGTTTAACTTACTGAGTAATGCCAGCAAATTTACCGAACACGGAAAAATTACGCTATGCGTGAAAGAGGTTCAAAACAGTAACCCCCAAATGGTGCAATTTGTAGTGGAAGATAGCGGTATTGGCATGAACCAGGAACAGCTTACTCACGTTTTCGAAGAATTTACCCAGGCAGATAAAACAACCACTCGGAAGTATGGAGGAACAGGGCTCGGACTGACTATCAGCCAGCGTTTCTGTACTATGCTTGGAGGCAGTATCAGCGTTGAAAGTGCTACCGATAAGGGAGCCAGATTTATTGTTCTAATTCCACTCAAGGTGCCCGATGAAACTCAGCTAGAAGCCGACACTCCCTCCCCTGTCTCTGCTTCAGGCAAAACAGTGCTGGTGATTGATGATGACAGTACCATGCATGATCTATTACGCCGTTTTTTAGTCAAAGATGGGTTTAATGTCGTATCAGCCATGTCAGGTAAACAAGGTCTTAAATTAGCCAGGCAATTAAATCCTGATGTCGTTACTCTGGATGTAATGATGCCAAAAATGGATGGCTGGGCGGTTCTTAAAGCACTGAAAAAAGCCCCGAATACCCGCCATATACCCATTATTATGCTAACTATGGTCGATGAAAAAAACCTGGGTTATTCTCTGGGAGCCACTAAATTTCTGAATAAACCAGTGCAACGAAATGACCTGTTATCGACCATTAAAAATGTCACGTATGGCAATTCGGTCAATGAATTATTAATTGTTGACGACGATCCCGAAACCCATCAATTAATCAAGGGCCTGTTAAAGAAAAGCGGTTGGAATATTGCCGAAGCTACCAATGTAGACCAAGCGAAAGAACAACTCAAAGCATCTATTCCAACGGTTATTTTGCTGGGTTTAAACTTTACAGAAATGGATTGCCTAGCCTTTTTGAAGCATTTGAGGGAAGGCGAAAAATGGCTCGACATACCCGTAATTGTAGTTCCCGGTTCCGATTTGACAAACCAGGAGATTAGAGAATTAAATAATACACCTGGGGTTATTCTGGTTAAATCGGGGTCGAATCAATCCAATTTATACCAACACCTAGAAAGCACGATAGCAGAATTTACCCAGAATTAACACAGGACTACTGAACATGGCCAAGATTTTACTAGTAGAAGATAATGAAATGAACCGTGATATGTTATCACGGCGTTTACAGCGAAAAGGCTATACAGTCGTTCTTGCAATTGATGGAGAACAAGGCATTAAGATGGCAACATCTTCCAGTCCGGATTTAATTTTGATGGATTTAAGCCTCCCTATCATTGATGGCTGGGAGGCAACACGGCAAATAAAAAGCCAAGCTGAAACCACTGATATTCCCATTATTGCCTTGACAGCACATGCCATGGAAGATGATCGTCGACGTGCACTTGAGGCGGGCTGCGACGATTATGACTCCAAGCCGATTGATTTTACGCGTTTAGTTTCTAAAATAGAGGCCTGTTTAAGCTGATCATTCATATCGAAGTCTACAATCATTCACTGACCAGCGTTCTTCGCACTTGTTCAAGGGCTTTATTTTGTTTAACAATCTTCGACATAAGCGATTTAATCCTGCTTTGATAATCAATTGACTCATTGATCCATTGCTCTGTTATTAACAGCTCCTTATAACGTGAATGATCGTCAGGTACAGAACGTTTTAGTTCTAGGACTAAATGCTTTGCTCGCAATAAATCTCTTGATTTAATATCTTTCGCTAAAAGGCGATCAAGCTCTATAAAATGTTTTTTTTGTGAGGTATCCAGTAATTTATTTTTCAAGGATCGATCTGCCAATGAAAAACCCTGTTTTTGGGGTGTCGATGAACAGCTGGTAATAAACGCAGACAGGATCAATACAAAGAGTGAAAATCGCATAGGTATTAATTTTAAAAGTAGAGGTAGAATTCATATAGGATACATGGAATGAACCACAGGAACATACGGAAAAAAGAAAATAGTGCATTTTAATAGCTACAAACTTAAGATGAAATAAATTTGCATCTTATTGAAAACCTATTCTATCTAAAGTTAAAGACAATAAACTGAGACAAGCTACCTAGGTTGCGGGTGAGGCACGAACCCCAACATTAAAAAGCCTATAAATATAAAGAATGTCCCGTCTTAAGCTTGTAGTGCACATTCCTTAGGAATGGGAATTGAATAAGTTGTGCAATTATGACGCAGTATTGTTGTTTGCCTTCAAGGCACGGTAACAGGTGCATAGCTAGCGACGTAACTGTTTCCGCAACGCAGAAGGCGAACAACAAGACAAGTCAGAATGCACACGTTATTTGATTTCCATTCCTGAGTACTGGTTCAGATACCTTAAATCTCTTGCGGACAGATTCTCACCATGAAGAATTTGATGCTCATAAAAAAAAGACAAAACACTCCATTCTCTATCCTGCTCTCCATGATAAAATAGTCTTTATGTAAACCTATACTCGCAGCTACCTTAACTTAAATGGATCACTTAATTCTTTCTATTACACTATCTTACGATAAAGAGAATATCAAAATTTCAGTTTTCACTACAAAATATAACGCTTATGAACCCAGAAATTGCAAGACGCTTTAGGCGTTTAGGCGTACTCACGATATTCTCAGTCTATTTTGTTATTTTAGTGGGTGGTATTGTCCGTGCTTCAGGCTCGGGAATGGGCTGCCCTGACTGGCCAACCTGTTTTGGCCAATTGATTCCTCCGACAAGTGAAACTGAATTACCGGCTAATTATCATGAAATCTATGCAGTCGGTTACTCTAATACCGATTTTAATGTCGTAAAAACCTGGACAGAGTACCTAAATCGCTTAACGGGTGTAACGATAGGTTTTTTAATATTTTTAACACTCTGGGCATCTCGGGTTTACTTAAAAACTGATAAGGCGGTGTTTTATTTATCGCTTGCCGTTTTTCTATTAGTCGGTTTTCAGGGCTGGCTAGGCTCGGTAGTGGTAAAAACTCATCTGCACCCTTTGATGATTACGGCACATATGCTACTGGCCTTATTTATTGTCGCCTTGTTGATCTATGCAATTGCGCGTTCGCAAAGTGAGTTGTTACAAGAAATTGATATCGCACAATTGCCTGATAAATTTAAATTAGTGTTAATCGCAGCAATGGCCTTTACACTGCTGCAAGTTGGTATGGGAACGCAGGTAAGAGAAGCTGTCGATTTGATTGCAACTCACCATAACTATATAGGTAGAGAGTATTGGCGTGATAGCTTTCCGATAATCTTTTATGTACACCGTTCATTTTCAGCCATCATACTCTTTACCAACCTTTGGTTAGCCTGGAAAGTATATCAATCTGTTGATCATGATAGCTTGTTATTTAGACTTGCCACTGTATTAGTCAGTTTTATTGTCTGTGCGATTCTTGCCGGGGTTTCTTTAGACCGTCTAGGTATGCCACCCGTCGCACAACCCATACATTTATTATTGGCAACCCTTATATTTGGAGTGCAATTTTTTATCTTTATTTGTATCAGTTATGCAGCTAAAACACAGCAAAGGTAACCGTTCAGATCCCCCTTTGTAAAAGGGGAGTTTGAGGAGCCTTTTTCTAATAAAACCTCCCCCTAGCCCCTCCTTGATAACTTGAAAGTCAAAAGTTCCTGACTCACATTGAGCGGGTATGGTTTTATGTTTTTCGATTAATCTTTAATTTAAAAACAAATGGTTATACTCATTTTAGTAGGTTTCAATGACTTATATAGAATCATTTAAAATCAATATGTTACATGCAGTCAAAAATACCAGATTTCTAATATTATATTTTATTATTTATACTGCTTTCCATAACACTCTAATTATTAATGTATTTTTAATATAAAAAACAGAAAATAGACCCGCTCAATGTAAGTACAACCTTGCGTTAAACAGTTGCTCAAGTATGTCATGCACATTTCTAAAGCGACTGCACTTCTGTAAATATATAAACTGCAAAATGAAAAATACCTTAACCTCAGAAATAGGAAGAAACTTTTATGGATGACCCATATATAAATTTAATTGATAAGCAATGGGATAACATCACAAAAATGTATCACCTATATCGAAAGCATAAACCAGTAGTAGAATATAACATCACTGAAGGTAAAGTATTCTGTTATCCAGCAAAAGACTATATCAATAGCTTGTCAACAAGAACGAGGAAGATTACGAAAAAAAACTACACTAAAGCCTGTAGAAATAATCAATTTATACTCTTTATCAGGGATGAACAGAATCAAAAATACAAGTCGTATATCTTTGATATTAAATCAATTACTTTAATATTACGGTAGCACCTAATTATATCAGCGGACTAAATTTCGCTCTACATCAATATGTCAGCATCTAATCTGGAATAAAACATGCTAAAAATATTTTTACACCGCTTGCTTACCCTTATTTATAGAATAGAGGTAAAAGGTTTAGAGAATTATAAAAAAGCAGGGGATCGAGTACTGATCATATCCAACCATAGCTCTTTTTTAGACCCCTTATTACTCGGTGTCTTTTTACCTGATAAAATTACATTTGCAATTGATAGTCATATTGCACAGCGCTGGTGGTTAAAGCCTTTTCTGGGCTTATCTAAAGTTTTTCCAATGGATCCTACCCACCCTATCACCTTAAAAAACTTAATTCATTATTTACAGAAGCCCAGTAAAACAGTCATTTTCCCTGAAGGACGAATCACCGTGACTGGCTCATTAATGAAAATATATGATGGTACCGGGATGGTTGCCGATAAATCTGGGGCAACCATTCTACCCGTCCGTATTGAAGGTGCTCAATATACGCATTTTTCACGCTTACATAAAATTATACGTTTACGTTTATTTCCAAAAATCACCTTGCAGATATTAGAGCCTACACGCATTACTCTAGATAAGGAATTGCGCGGTAAGGCTCGCCGTCATGCATCCGGTTTAATTTTATCGGATATCATGACAGAAATGATGTTTGTTACTAGCCACTATCAACAGACCTTGTTTGCTGCATTACTGGATGCTAAAAAAATACATGGAGGAAAACATACTGTTGCAGAAGATATGGATCGTATCCCCTTATCTTATAACACGCTGATTACGCGTTCTATCGCGATAGGCAATGCGCTAACAAAGATCACTGAAAAAAATGAGCATGTCGGCATTTATCTACCGAATAGCAGCAAAACACTGAATGTCGTTCTAGGCTTGCAATTGCACGAACGCGTACCGGCTATGCTAAATTATTCGATGGGGGCAAGTGGCATGCTTTCTGCCTGCCGTACAGCCCAGGTTAAAACAGTATTAACCTCACACCGCTTTATTAATCTGGGGAAATTTGAGCAAGATGCTGAAAAATTATCTGCCGAAATCAACCTTGTTTATTTAGAAGACCTTGCTAAACATATCAGTATTATTGATAAATTAACAGCTCTGACTCAAGCAAAAACAGCGTCATACTGGTATCCACGCACTCACCCAAATCCCGATAGTTCAGCTGTTGTATTGTTTACATCCGGTTCGGAAGGCACACCAAAAGGTGTAGTTTTGTCGCATAAAAATATCCTGGCCAATCACAAACAGGTCTCTGCAAGAATCAGTTTTAATGCACAGGATACGGTACTTAATTTTCTCCCCATGTTTCATTCTTTTGGCTTTACAGTCGGTACCCTGCTCCCCATCATGAATGGTATGACCACATTTTTTTACCCATCACCGTTACATTACGGCATTATTCCTGAAATGGCGTATGAAACAAACAGCACCATTATCTTTGGTACCAATACTTTTTTAGCAGCTTATGGTAAAAAAGCACATGCCTATGATTTTTTCAATATGCGCTACGTTGTGGCCGGTGCTGAAAAACTACATGAAAACACACGGCAATTATGGGCTGAAAAATTTGGCATACGCATATTAGAAGGCTATGGAGCAACAGAAACCAGTCCAGTTGTTGCCGTTAATACTCTGATGTTTAATAAAAAGGGTACAGTAGGCCGCATACTACCCAGTATGCAATATAAATTAGAACATGTCCCAGGTATTGAAAATGCTGGCAAACTTCATCTCTATGGCGCAAATATCATGCAAGGGTATTTATTAGCAGATAATCCCGGGGAATTAATTCCGCCCTCCTCTCTCTATGGTGAAGGCTGGTATGACACGGGCGATATCGTGCATATTGATGAAGAGCGTTATATCTCGATACGCGGGCGCAGTAAACGCTTTGCAAAAATTGCAGGGGAAATGATTTCCTTAACCGCGACCGAACAGATTATTAATGATATCTGGCCAGATACGCAGCATGTAGTTGTCTGTATTCCAGATGAAAGAAAAGGTGAACAAATAGTTCTTATTACCACTCAGGAAAATGCCAATAGTAAAAAACTGACTAAACTTGCTCAGGGTACCCCTAGTATTAACTTACCGAAAAAATTTATGCAGGTAGAGCACATCCCAGTCCTGGCAACAGGAAAGATTGATTACCCGAGTGCAAATGCGTTAGCACTGGAATATTTTAAATAACAAAAAGGGCTATCATTCAAAATAAAGCACCGTTCATTTTCATCAAAAAGTTGGTTATGCTTTTCACTTTGGAACGTGCACGAAATAACTTGAGCAACTGACTTGCCTTTTTGTCCGCCTTGAAGACGAACAAAAATACTGCGCCAGTTGCTCAAGTTATTCCGTGCCCATTCCTTTGTAATAATTGGGGTCAGGTACAAATTAAATGAAACTTCCATTTTACAAAAGGGGAGACCTGAACGCTTACCTTGATTTTACACTTGCGCCCATTTTAACAGTCGCAAATCAGCCAATAAAGGGCATCCTTCATTTATCGGTTTACACTTTGGCAGGAGTGCAATAGCTTTAGCTATTGCTGTGTACTGAAAAAGCTAAAGCTTTTTTACTCCTGCACTGATTCATACTTTAAAAGTGTAAACTACCTTTAGGGACAAATGAAAGATGCCCAATAAAGCACTCGTTTAAATTCTCAATTTGGGATCTAGCCTAGGCTGTCGAAGTAAGGAATTAAATCATAATTTTCAATGGCTTAATTATTATTATTGCCTAAAAACAGTGTTTTTTAGCGTTCTTTTTAAAAACAATCAATAACTTACAATAAAATCATATTTTTATCAGGCACATAAATTACTTTATTTGTGACTTTATTTTCCCATAATTTATCTTCTCAAACTTACTGTAATATATTGTTTTTATTTAAAATATATGGGTATTATAAAGTAAAAAAATGAGAGTATAAAATAGACTCTAATATGAGGGCTTCGACAGCCTAGATCTAGCCCCACTCTTTCATCAGTACAGCCAATTCCGATAAATCACTAACATATAAATCGGCTAATACCCGCATTTTCCCATCTGTATCAGGTATTGACGGCACTAATACCGAAAATGCCTGCGCATTCTTTGCCGCTAATAATCCCGTTAAGGAATCCTCAATGACAATACAATTTTCTATAGGTTGCTGTAAAATTTTAGCCGCTTGTAAAAATAAGTCTGGAGCTGGTTTAGCTTGCACAACATGATCACGACAAATAAGCGTGGCAAATAAATCATCAATGGCAGCGTACTGTAAACACTCACGTACATTAAACTCAGAACTATTAGTTGCTAGACAATAGGGAATCTGACACTGCCGAAGAACAGACAATATATCAAAAACGCCTTTTTTGACCTCTATTCCATCGCGTGCTACATTGATTCGCCAAATACTGGAACTAAGACGATAAAAGTCTTTAAAGGGAAACGATGCAACAAAATATTGGGCAAGTTTTTTTTCTATCTGGCTAAAAGGGAGTCCAGATAAAGTAATGCAAAATGAAGTACTAAGATAGTAACCTAGTTCATCGGCTGCCTGTTGCCATGCGGCAAAATAAGTGGGTTCAGTATCTAAAACCAGACCATCCATATCAAAAATAACGGCATTAAAGTCAGGTAATTGACTCATAAACCTGCCACTACCTTAATATACTCCCCTTGTGCCTCACGTGTGGAACCGACAAGCAATCGCACCAATCCTGTATGACAGATCTCTAACTGACCAGATACTTCAATAGTCTCGCCCTGCCCTGCTTGCCCGGTATACGTTGCCGTATAACTAATAACCTCAGATACTGCATCATGACGAATCAAAAACCTTGCTGGGTAATCGAAAGCATACTGCGCATCCACAACAAGTGCGCGGATAATAATCGCCCCTTGTTTTTGATAGCTTGTAGCCCTCTCCTCTGCTTGCAACTGAATCAAATTTAAATCAAATTTACGACTATTAATCAATGCCTTATTATATTTTCGTTGCTCATGCCAGACATAATCGCTATAGCTTAAAGCGCATAAGCGGCGTTGATATGATTCTAACCAGTCACTTTCATTCAATTGCTGCAGTTTATCCAGGCTAATAAGCTGTTTAACAACGGATCTTAATTGATGAAATTTATATCTTCCATAAACAACAAGATCAATATCAGACAATATATTTTGCGCACCTATCAGCAAAGAGCCAGTAACACCCAGGTCTTGTAGCTGAATACCCTGCGCATTAAATAACTGACATAAATCAATAAAGTCTTGTTCAATCTTATCAGGGTTAGGTTTCGATAATAGAGCTTGTAAACACTGCAGTGGCTGAAAGTGCACATCAATATCAGTCACTAAAACGGCGTGTAAATGGGCATTTTTTAGCTCTGAAAAAAATAAATATTGGGGGTATTGTTGTTTTAAAAACTCATTAGCTTGCTGAGTTGCCAGCTTTTGCCAAGAGCCACCTTGCCAGATATAGCGCAAAAAACACAGCACTTTGCCATTTTCTAAACCTTGCTCTACTACAGCAAAAACGAGTCTTTCCTTAGTTTGAATAAAATCTTTAGCTTGATAGCAAATAGTCACTTATTACATTTTCCAGATATTGGATTTGAATAGTCTTGTTGAACAATAGAGCTACTCTTGTGAATAAACAAATAAATTTGGCTCTTTTCCCTTTGGCGTGGTCAATAAAAACAATATATTACATTGTATTTTCTTAGTCATATTTTTTAAAAAATAACCATTAATTTTGCTATTATCATCAAGATTACTGATAAATTTCATAAGAAACTCAACAATACCGGCATTGTTGTGATTTTTTTGCGACGAAAACCTGTTACAACTTACGTTAGAAACTTATTTTAATCACTTGTAGAAAGTTGATTATTAATGAAT
>CAZLLL010000082.1:0-9330 GCA_964560255.1 uncultured Methylomonas sp. | reverse complement strand
ATAATTATCAAGGTTTACTTATTTCTTCTCCATCAACAGAATCCGTTATAATCAGGATTTTTTATTGCAAAGCAGTAAAAAAACGTAATCCAGCAGAGTCTTGTGTCTGCCGTAAAATGCTGGGTTACGTTATTTCGCTTCGCGCAATAAGCTAACCCAGCCTACGTGCTCAAAATCATTCATACAGAATCGACATAACCTCAATGTTATTAAGTTAAGGAATTATGGTTTTAATGCTGGCTCTTAAAGCCCTCGCCCCTTTTTGGGGAGAGGGCTTAAGAACAAAAATGCTTAACTAGCGTTAAAACACAAGAAAAAGTCAAAATCCTTAAAAAAGTAAAAAGGTAAATTTTAATTTTTAGTTCTGGCCAGACGGAAACCCAGATTGTTGTTACGGTAACCTGGGCTATTGCTTCTGCGACTCGCAGAGCACGCGCTGCTGGCGAAGTTGCTCCAACTACCGCCCCGGTAAACGCGGAAAGAGCCACCTGTTGAGCCTTCAGGGTCATCCTTCGGACTTTGCTGATAATAATCACTAGCATACCAATCAGACACCCACTCCGAGACATTACCATGCATTTCATGCAAGCCCCAGGCATTGGCTGATAAAGAACCAACCGTTATCGAGCTTACCCTGCTTCCCGTGCTTCCCGTGCTTCTTATATACCGGCCTCTTACCCTGCGTTCATGATTCACCTGATTTGTGGTGATCATATTTCCAAATGAAAAGGCCGTTGTCGTACCCGCGCGCGCCGCATATTCCCATTCCGCTTCCGTCGGTAAACGATACTGTAAGCCACTTTGTACATTGAGTTTGCGTATAAAATTCTGTACATCATTCCAGCTCACATTTTCAACAGGGCATTGCTAACATTTGAAATACGAAGGATTGCTGCCCATCACGCTTTGCCATTGTGCCTGCGTGACTTCGTATTTGCCCAGATAATAGCCGTTGCTTAAACACACGCGATGAACGGGCTTTTCATCACAACCCCATCTGTTACTACCCATCTGAAAACAGCCGGGATCTACCCAAATCATATCTATGCCATTTTGTTGCACGTTACGCTTTTTTGTCGCTGTTGTGGCTGAAGGAATGTTAGCAACGGGTTGATAACGCACTACCGCCGCTTCAGGTATGGCCGTTAACACCACGCTATGTACTTTATTCTCTGCGTCCAGCGTTAGCCATTCAGTATGGCGTTTATAGCCAGATAGACTGACTTCTATATGATAACGCCCTGATTTGAGTTCGATATTATCTTGATATTTAGGCTCTATATTAAGAATACGTACACGCGCATTGGCTGGGCTGGTTTTTATAGTTAAAGGGAGTTTGTCCTCAACAGGTGATTGCCATGGTTTTACCGTAAAGTAATAATGCTGAGGAGGAACCCCCTGAATTAATACCTCTGGTTGCTGGCCACCATGCTGCTGACCAAAGCGATAGGCGACTTGCCGAAATATATCCCCTACCTCTTGCCCTGGTACATCAAGCTGATTTAATAGTTCACGGGTATAAGGGCTGTTACGACCCGTACCATCTTTAACCAATTGCCCTGCCGCGCCCGAAAAAGCAACCACTCGGCTACGCCCTCTGCTTTGTACTCGCCCCATGCCTCGATATTGATTGGCTCCTAATCCGGTACTGCGTGTAGAAGCGGCAACTAAAGCCTCTATCTGAGGTATTTCACGACAGGCGTCGAAGACAGCAACAGTGAGTTGTGCTTTATTGTCGAGTGCTTTAAGCACGCTTTCCAGACTCACCGCATGACGCTGTAGCAGGTCTATATCATCTTTAGGCACATCCACAGGCAATAAATAAGAGCCGCCCCCTGCAAATTGCATCCCATGTCCTGCATAATAAATCATTGCAATTTCTGCCCCTTGTGCCTGCTGGCTAAACTTTTTTATGATTCTAATGAAATTATCTTCATTCAAGTCCAGTACCGGAGCAGTGCCTAAGCGCCCATTACTCTCCAGCATTTTAAAGCCTAGCCCGCGCAATTTATTGGCAATGGCATAGGCATCATTATGCGGGTTGGATAAGCGCTTTAATACTTGATATTCCGCATTTCCAATCACTAATGCAATTCGTTTTTCTGCCTGTCCCCAGGCCATACTCTGCACTAATAACAGCAGGGTGAATAATAAACTTTTCATTTTTATTTTCATGCCTTGATAACCAGCAAAACACAAGCAACATTAATGCTTTACTTCAAGCACCTGCCAATCAATATATTCTGCATATTGATAAGCAAATGTCTGTAGCTTAGTCGCCCAGTTAGACCTGTTGGTACTGCTCTCACAACAGACCGGCATACGGCGTAATAGTTGATGCAATTTATTGGCGACAAAGGGTGTGCTAACGGCAAGCACATGGAGTGACTCAGCAGATACATTGGCTGCTAAATCAAATAAATGACTTTCCGGGTAACGTAGTTGTTCTCCTGCAAATAATTCAAATCGCGTCTCGCCATGATCAGGGAGTAAGCGATAATACTCACCATGCTGGTTTTCATTGATTAAAAACACTTCGGTATCCTGATTGGTACTCATGCTTAAGCCAAAACAATAGGCAATAGCCCGGTTTTTCTTCAGTGCATACTCACCCATCACCCAGGGATTAGTGGTTTGACAAAAGGATTCACCGATAGGGCTAATAAGGTTTAAATGATTAAAGAGTTTTGCTGAACCGTGCGATAGCCTAGGCTTTTCGATAACAGGCACAGGCTGCTCGGGGACTATGACGACAAGCGGCGCAGGTTGCTCTATCGGCGCAACGGGAATGCGCAAGGCGGCTGCAGATAGCTTGACATAGGCGGTGGTATCCACCCCCTGTAAGCGCTCTTTGCCTAGTTTATCCTGAGTAATTAGCCAAATTTGATGTAGATTTCCATTGATAGGGTGAACTTGTGCTTTTAAGATAATATTTGCGTCATTGACGTGATTAACGATACGCACTTCATTAAAACGGCTTAGATAGTTAACCACTAAGTCGAGTGTCTTTTGCAAAAAAATCGCTTGCTGGCCTCCTTTTTCCGGATAGATAGACAGCTCATCCAGCTTACTTTGCTGCATTAAGCAACTGATATTCTTAGCCAGGTAGTTTGCCAGCAGGTCAATTTGCTGTTCAGTAAACGGTAGTGGACGTAGACCACGCAAAATTTCATCCGTCTGTGTTTGCTGCAGTTGCTGTTGTTCTTGCTTTGACAGGTCACCCTGCCAGGTTTTACCAAAGCCGGAAATCCAGCGGCCTTGTTCGGGGTCAAGTGCTTTAATCGAGAGCTGAAAGTGTTCATTTACCGGCTTTAAATCAAAACCGATATAGAAGCGATTGCTTTGTTTAGGCTGGCATTGTAAATCCTGTAAGCGAGTATGATGCTGCAATGCCGTAGCAGAGGCTTGCCAGTTTAAATTAACCCCTTTGCTTTGCAGTAAAGTGTTAAATACTTGCTCTCTTATCGCTAAGGTGAGTTGGTCTATTTCTGCCTCAACACGCTCACCCTGCATATCGACTAAAATTAAGGGCTGCTGTTTAAAGCGCGGGTGTTCGCCTAATTCTTTGACTAAATACGGCGCTAGCTCCTGGTCGGTCCATTGCTTTAATGTGGGTGTTGATGAACACGCGCTAATCGCTAATGATAGCAGCACTATCCCGTAATACTTGAATTTCATAATCATTCCTTCTAACAAAATATATTAGGGGCAATCAGATGCTTGTTTAAAATAACAAACTTGCGTTGCTTTTATTTGTGGCTTTTCCTGGCACGGTTCACGCTGAGCTACACTAAAACTTTGGTTATTACAATGGGTCTCGTTAGAAATACGTGCCGTTGAGCCTGCTCTGTGCGTTAAATCCACTAAGTCTTTAACCGAACTGGGTGCAAAGGTTTGTAATTTCCCTTGTAGTTCGGCTGAGTTTTTTTGGTATAAATTGATTGGCTGCTGACTCAGTACAGCAAACAGCTGATGCTGCCCAAAAGGACCTGAAAGAATTTCTAATTTCCATTGGGGGGCATCGGTAAGGGTTAGTTTACCTGCTTTGACCCTATTATTTTGCTCATGACCATTCGGGTAAAGTAAGGTATAAATGCCTTCAGGATTAACTTCCAATACATTTAAGTAACCCGCTTTAGGAATCTGTATGTCAATTTTAAGTTCTTCTCCTAAGCGCACCTTTGCCTGGCGTGTACTGATTTCCAGGCTCTCTGCTGGGCGGCTATGGATAACTTTGGCAAAACTCTTTACCCGACTAATCCGGGTGACATCTTCACCAGTGCATTCCCTGTTTTGCACATCCTGTATAGTACATTTTTTAGCTTTATAACACTGCCTAGCATTATCAAATTCAAAGTCAGTCGCCCCACGAACTAGAATTCCTTCAATTTTTGCCTCACCATTAATAAGGCTGGTCGTATTAAACACTGGGCCACCAGAGTTCCCTCCAAAGGTATCCAAATCAGTAGAAAAATAAGTGCTTTTATCGTTACTTTTAACCGTAGCACCACCGGCAATTTTCAGTGGCAGCCCGTAGGGATAGCCCATCACTGAAACACTTTCATTGCTGGCAATTTTAGCATCGCGACTAATCGTCAGGGGGGGGTGTCCTATCATCATGCGCTCAACTTCAATAACGGCGTAATCCTCTTTGCCCTGCATCACTTTAGTAACCACTTTTTTACAGCGATACACATCGTTGGCCGAAATACGTGATGGCAGCTGCCCTTGAGCATTGAGTTGATAGTTAAAAACAACGCTGATTTTGTCGCAGGCATCGCCCGTATTATAGGGTTTTTTCGTTAAATCCTGAAGCATACAATGCCCAGCGGAAGCGACGTATTTATCATTAATAACAAAGCCACTGCAAAAGGCTATTTGAGGCTGCTCGGAGAATGTTTCTTCTGGGCATATTGTCACACCTGGACGTTTTTTCAATAGATAATACTGTCCCGCTTTATCCAGGATCAGTTGATTACTAAAAATAAATGCCGGAACAGAATGGCTAATCAATTGTATGGATTTATCTACTTCAAAAAACTCTTTACGATCATCACCGCCATAAATCCCTTTAGTCTGCAGGTCTTGAGCTAATGGATTATGCCTTAAAAAACTTGGATCATAGGCATGGGCGGTCGCGCTAAGGACGAAAATATAAAGCCCTGTAATGTGTGCATAATATCTCATAAACATCCTCTTATTAATTATCAATATTATTCAATAGCTGTTGTAGTTGCCCACAAAATTGTTGCTTATCGCTAGTATTCTGCCAGGCATTAAGCTGAGCAGTTAAAGGGCTTAACGCTGTATAAGCAGACAGCGGCGGCTTAAAATCCGCAAGCCGCTGTTGTTGTTTGCTATAAAAATCAGCGGCTACGTTTAGCTCAGGCTGAGCACAGTGTAGTTGCATAAGCGCCAGGCTACGTCCAAAGTTTTCCAGTACTTTGTGCTGTTGCTGGCACGCATCAGTAGCATGACTCTCTGGGCAGGCTGGTAAGGCACTAGGGTAGCTCGCAACCACATATTGCCAGGCTTTACTGCTGGCTAATTGACCATGCTGTTGTAACTGCACCAGGCCAGTACGCAGACCGTACAATATCGCGGGCTTAAGCCGGTCATAAGATGTCGGCAGGCTAAAGCCAAATGACTTATCCGAGTTTTGATAATACCAATATTGCGCTGATGGCTGGCCGTTAAACTGCGCATAGTCAGCATTAATAAGGTCTAATAAATCTGGCTGTCGTGTGGTTTTAAGTGTGATAACAGCGAATAATACCGCTGTTGTGGCAAACACTAAACCACCACCTAGCATCAGATTGTTAAGCCCTGCAAACCAGTTGCTAATAGCTTGTGCTAGGCTCACATGCGCCAGCTGTTTTTCAGCCGCGAGTAACTGCTCATTTTCCAGTAATTCCAGCCATTGCTGGTAACACTCTGAATCACGGGCAACATATGCCTTTACCTCAGCACTGCGTTTTTTGTTGAGTTTACCGCGCCGCCATAAGTCAATTTCTAGCAATGCGGGGCTTTCTCCTGTAAGAGGCTTATCATCTAAAGCTAATGCCAATAAAGCGACTCGCTTATTTGCATGTAATGTCATGTGGGTATCCAAAAAAAATAGGAGTTATCTGTAGTAACGGACAGCCTGTCAAAAAAGGTGAAAACTTTCTATACATGGCGCATATATTATATGATCAAGCTCTTTCGCCCGTTAGCAGGTCTAAGTTCAACTCGTGCTGCTCTAAAATACTCAGAATTGTGCTTAAGGCTTGTTTTAATTGATAGCGTATCTGCGCCAGCGTTTTATGCAAACTCTTGGCAACCTTTGGAAGAGAGTAGCCTTCGCTATAGGTCAAGGTTAACACTAAACGGTCATCATCACTTAAAGCGTCTGACAATGCCTGACTTAAAGGCTGCCATTGCTGAATAATATGCTCGGAAAGTGCCGTCTGCTCAATAGCCTCCCCAGTCCCGCCCAAAATAATCTGCACTAAAAGCCTTAATTCATTTTGCGATAAATTATTATTGGGCATATCCCGCTCATCACTATACTCTTTATCTTCTTCGGCTTGCTGTTCACGACTGCCGATTGTGGAACAATAGGGTTTAGCCTTTAACTGGCAGAGTACTTCCTCAATCTGTGCAATTTGCGCTTGCTTATCTTCCTGCTGTGCAAAATCGGCACTGACTTTTTTAGCAATATCCTGTGCGGGCAAATTTTCCTGACATAAAACCACCGCGACTCGTTCCCAGAAAAAGCCTAATTTTTTTACCCAGCTCTTCGGACGGCAACGACCAAAATGGTGACGATACTCGTCCCTGAGTAAATTCTTAAAAGAAGTCATCACATAAGCATCAGATATATCATGTCTTCTGGATTTTTTTAGATTTTCAAACAACTTTAGCCACGCACTTTGAAAAGCATCGCCAATTAAGTCAGGGTGTTTAGAAAACAGATTACGGGCTTGCACACGAAAACGTTTTTCCCATTCCTCGGTGAAATAATGATCATACCAGGCCATAGCAATCCTTATTTATCAGGGTGTTAATTTAACTGTCTGCGTTTTTTCTATGATCCTAGAAAAAACGGTTGAATGTAGAATTATAGCGCAAGACCCTGATTTCCGAGTATTTTAAAAAACCTTACGGACTCTCTCACTATAAATCGTGGCTACAACCACTTCTACACAACGGTTTATATTTTTTTATAGCCTAGGCCATAAATCTGTCCGTTTACTTTAGTGAGTTTATAATTTTTCACTAAATCAGGAATCATTTTATGTTTAAATTAATCGGTTTTATCATTGGCGTCGGCTTAATGCTATTAGCCGCCATAGCCTGGATGGACAAATCTCAGGCTAAAAAAATAACCGCTCAGTTGCATACCGAGTTAGACCAGGCCATTGAAAATGTCGCCCAACCGCCTTTAGAGTTTATCGCTGTTGCTAATCAAACAAGTACCGCTCTCTCTGGGACAGTACAGGGTCTAGTCGATGAAGTTCAGAACCATAGCACCGCCCCGGCGATACCTCTTAAAGAAGTACAACAGCTTATCCCCGAGGAAATAGAAAATACCGCCTGGCATATTTTTTGGGAACCGTTTACAAAACGCCAATCGGCACAAGGTTTTGCCACGCGCCTTAGTCAACAGACAGGCATTGAAATATCTGTGGTAAGCGATGAAACACAACATTATCGTGTCAACTTTTCTTATCTTGATGAGGCAGACAAACTGCGTATCTTAATGCTTATTAAAGAAAAAACCGGCCTGGAGGTCATCAAATGAAAGCCATAATACTCTGTGCAATACTGATCTTTAGCCCGTCAGTTATCGCTAAAAAAGCGATTCCTGAACTAGATTATGCGAGTGCCTGGCAACAGTATGATTTGCACTTACAAAACATCGAGGCCAAACAGGTATTTCCCTATCAACATTGTTTTGAGAAATCTGCTCAACAACACGATTTACCCGTTACCTTATTGCTTGCCCTGGCGCGCGGTGAAAGTGACTTTAACACCGAGGCACATTCCTCAGCAAACGCCTATGGTTTAATGCAAATTGTCTGGCCAGCGACAGCAAAAGACCTAGGTATTAATAGTGTTCAAGAACTTAAAAAACCCTGTGTCAATATTGATGCAGGCGCACGTTATATTAAAACTCAGATTGACCGCTTTGATGGTGATATTCACCTGGCACTCGCCGCCTATAATTATGGGCCAACACGTATTTCCAGAACGCGTGACAATATACCCAAGGGAGCCAACTGGTATAGCGGTTATATTTATCAACATTTACAGTATGTATTAGGTGCTAAGCATAAGCCCGAACAGTTTGCTGCTCCACACCATTATAAAGATGAACAAAAAATACGTGTCACTTCCTTTAATGAGGCTTACCGTGCACAAGCGTTTATTACCGCGATTGCCAATAGAGCGCCTAATGTGCGTTTAGATACGTTTGATTATGGTATGGGCCGCTATCATGTAGTGCTGTTATATGGTAGTAATAAAGAACTTAAAGCCTCTAAACAGGCGTTAAAAAAAGTGGGATTTAATGTGACATAAAAGCATTTTTTAGTCAGGTTTTAGCAAGGTTGGGGCGGGGTATATTTTTCTTGTGCAGCAATAAAATATGCTTCATTCTATAAGCTGAAAATCAGGGAAACGGAGCTTAGCGAAGTGATGGGTTTTAGTCCCTGATAGGTGACAGGGCATCTCCTAGTCGCTGCGCCGGGAGAGAATGAAGGTGACAGGAGTCTCTGAATTTCGCGAAGCAGCATGGCGCGCCTACGCTTTTAGTCTTAATTAATAAAATTTAGATGAATGTCAGTCATCCATATAATTTTAATAAATTCCCCAAATTTATTGAGCTGTAGCGATTTTGGCACTTTATTTTGGATGATAAAGGCAGAAAAATAGGTGGTGACTTCTATTAGCTGTTAATGCAGATTACTACCAAGAAAAGTCCATTGATGCAATAAATATTATAATATTAAACAATGAGGGCTACCAACTTAATACGGGACAACTCCTTTACAAAATAAGTAGGGTGGGCAGTTTTTTTTGCCCACCACCAAGTTGAACTAAAGCATGGAGAAGCGCTTTGAAAAGGGCCGGCATAGAAAGTTTTCGCTGGCACGACCTAAGACACACTTGGGCAAGCTGGCACGTTCAAAACGGTACGCCCCTGAACGCGCTTCAGGAATTGGGTGGATGGAAAGAGTATGCTCAAAATATAGAAACCAAAAGCCTGATACTTGAGACAGATCTACTACAGTTACGTAATAATAAAGCCTGAAATCAGGCTAAGTCATTGAAAATATGGTGGCG
>CAZLLL010000081.1:0-9347 GCA_964560255.1 uncultured Methylomonas sp. | reverse complement strand
TTAGGAAATAATAGAAGATCCTTGCTATCCAAAACTGATAAATGGGATGTGGGTAATCCAGAGCATGTCAATGGCGGTATTAATCATTTTGGATCACCATTTAATTTCCCCGAAGAATTTGTAACGGTTTATCGCTTACATAGTATGCTCCCTGATATCTTTGAATATCGGGAGCTTAAAAATGCAAATAAGCGCAAAGAAAAAGTGCCTGTTATCACTACCTTTAGAGGCAAAGCGACAGCTGCAATGGATTCCCGTGGATTGGAAAATTGGGCAGTGAGTTTGGGTCGCCAGTGCTTAGGCTTGCTGGCACTACAAAATCACCCCCAGTTTTTGCAGAATTTGCCTATGCCACGTTTAAAATCGAGTGCTACGCAAAAACTTGATGTGGTCGCGCTGGATTTAATTAGAGACCGAGAGCGAGGAATTCCTCGTTTTAATGAATTTAGAAGACAATATGGACTACAGCAACTCACCCGTTTTGATGATTTTATTGATCCACATGTGGCGAAAGATTCCATAGATCGCAAAAGACAACAGAAATTAGTCACATTATTACGCCAAGTATACGGTCAGCATCAGTGCGATGCATCCAAAGTGATTACTGACGCACAACTTAATAGGGATGGCTCGTCAATCAATGATTGCCTGGGACAGGCTGATGGATCCATGGTTGACAATATTGAAGATGTAGATACTCTGGTTGGGTGGCTGGCCGAAACAACTCGGCCGCATGGTTTCGCGATATCCGAAACACAATTTCAGGTGTTCATCCTTAATGCATCACGAAGGTTATTCAGTGACCGTTTCTTTACATCCAGTTTTCGACCAGAATTTTATTCAACTCTGGGTCATGCCTGGGTAAACGATAATGGCCCTACAGGCACGGTGATGGAAAAGGGTAAGCCAAATGGACATGAGCAAGAAGTCTCACCGTTAAAACGTATCTTATTGCGCACAATGCCCGAATTACATAATGAGCTGAGTACGGTTGTTAATATATTTGATCCATGGGCCAGAGAGAGAGGAAAATATTATTCTTTGCAATGGAAGCCTCGCCCAGATGCACATGCAGATAAGGCATTTCGTTAATCTGCTTAAATAATGAATACGCCTGGTGGAATAAAACCAAATAATTTGTTTCTTACTTCTTACATTGAGCGGGTCTATTCTCTGTTTTTTATATTAAAAATACATTAATAATTAGAGTGTTATGGAAAACAGTATAAATAATAAAATCTAACATTAGAAATCTGGAATTTTTGACTGCATGTAATACATTGATTTTAAATGATTCTATATAAGTCATTGAAACCTACTAAAATGAGTATAACCATTTGTTTTTAAATTAAAGATTAATCGAAAAATATAAAACCATACCCGCTCAATGTAAGTTACTTACTTTTTTATCCGTCTTTACCCGTGTCGTAGCATTACCTAGGAATGGGAATTGAATTATGACGCAGTATTTTTGTTTGCCTTCAAGGCGTGGTAACAGGCGCATAGCTAGCTACGTAACTGTTTCCGCAACGCAGAAGGCGAACAAAAAGACAAGTCAGAATGCACACGTTATTTGATTCCCATTCCCTAGCTTGCTATGCACTTGTTTTTACACGAACAAAGACAAACAGTATTTCTGAGAATAATAAATAAAAACATTGCAATGAACAACTATTTGGCGTTAGAATCAAAAGAGGCATTATTCCAGTATTTTCCTGAAAGTTACTAGAACCTATCGCTATGAATAATAAAATAATAAATTGTCTATCGAGGTGTTCAGCCGTGCCATAACGATGATCAATCATCATCTTGCCCCTGGATTGAAGCAGGCTAAAATATTTACCTACGACAATATGAAATATCATACTTAGGGAGCTGGAAATAAATAATCGTCCAATATTGGGCAGGATTTTTGTTCGTATTCAAGGCGTAGTAACAGGCGCATAGCTGGCTACGTAACTGTTGCTACAACGCAGAAGACGGATAAAAAGACTAGCAATATTGGATGATTATTTGTTTCCATCTCCCTTATGAGTGCTCCTCCAAAAAGGTCAACTGGGCACTTATTCATATCTTCAAGTTATTTGCTTTGTTTTTTATCTGTTATTCAGATGTTCATAAATCTGATATGAATCATCAATATAGAATCCTAAGCGGTCTGCGCTGAAACCAATTCAAACATTAGTATTGAATAAAAATACTTTGATGCCCCCGAAATAATCGCGAGTGTATTGGCTTTTCCATTCCCATGGAAAGTCCACTTGATGATATATCTCTGCACTAGCGAATAAGATTCGGCGTTTGGCTTAGGGAGCTGGAAATAAATAATCGTCCAATATTGGGCAGGATTTTTGTTCGTATTCAAGGCGTAGTAACAGGCGCATAGCTGGCTACGTAACGGTTGCTACAACGCAGAAGACGGACAAAAAGACTCGCAATATTGGATGATTATTTGTTTCCATCTCCCTTATGCAAATGCCGTTAAATTATCGAAAGAGGAGAAATGAAAATGAATAGCACTGTAAAAAGCTGGCTAAGCCTGTCGGCTGAAGAACTTGATGACATTTATAGTCACGCCGAGCCAGGAGATATTCCTTCGGGCGATACCCACGGTATCGCGATTATGGCAGGTTCATTACTGTCAAAAAGTGTGGCCGCATTAGCACGCCTGTTTATCTGGCAGGGAAAGGTTTTTGATTTATTTTGTCCACGCGGACAGGCGGGTATCCTGATCAATAAAATATCGGCTTTTAGTCTAACCTTTATTGTTGCCAAAGTGTATGTTGATAAAAGCTGGCATGATGGTAAAGAAACTATTGTTATAGATTATTCCACTACTTCATTTGTCGCCAAAGCAATCCGGGATGAAATTCGTGAAATTGAACCGGGTATTTATCTTGGCAAGGTATGGTGGGGAAAAAAACCGATCTTTAATTTTGCTTTGACGCTTGATAGTGTTAATTAAGGAGGTTTTCCATGATTAACTTGAGGCTCACATTATGACTCCACAATCTACCTTTATGATAGTGGCCACTATCTCTGATGAAAAGAAAGGTGCTCTGCGAACACTTTTAGCCACAATGAACACGATCCCTGGTCATGCTGATCCAGATAACAGACTAGTACCTTTTGGCCAGCTGAGTGGTTTACATATGGCGCGATTTGTTATTATAGATCCTGACTCAGAGATCAATGATGAAATTAAAGCATTTGGCGTGACACCAAGACCCTGGAAGCCTACATTAGCATTTCTGGGAGATATAGATGGCGATAAAGATATTTTTTTGGCCGAGCTTGTTGAACTTGCCCGGCCAGGGCTGGAAAAAATATTTTCTCTGTGTAAAGGCTTTAGCGCTAATGAAACTGACCTGCTGGCGTGGATGCAAATACATGGCATCCAGTCTCGGGCTAACTACATTAACTGGATAGGACGTACCGTCAAACAGGTACATGAAGAAGCCGCTTTGCATCAAAGCCTGGTTGATTATTTGCCGCAAATTATTGCTGATTTCGGGGCAGATAATCCACGTGATGTGCGCCAAAAGCTGTTGTCTTATGTAGAACTGGAAAAGTATGCGGGTCGGTTGACTTTAACACCACCAGAGGCAACGCCGAGTGCATGGAAAATGCGCAACCTGGCCCATTTGATTGCTGTTCCGCTGATGCTGTTGCTAGTGTCACCTATATTTTTGCTGCTGGCACCGTTTATTGCCATTCGTTTACGTATGCTGGAACGCTCTGACCCTGAACTGTTTATCCGACCTAAACGCGAACATATAGATACACTCGCTGAGCATGAAGACTTATATGCAACTAATCAGTATAGTTTATTGGGTGATGTAAAACCCGGTGCTTTGCGTTTATTGACCTTTAAGTTTTTTCTGCTGCTACTCGACTATGCTGCCCGACACATCTACAACCGTGGTTTTCTTACCCGAATAAGAACCATTCACTTTGCCCGCTGGGTACTAATGGATAATGACCATAAACTTTTCTTTGTCAGTAATTATGATGGCGGGCATGAAAGTTATATGGACGATTTTATTAATAAAGTAGGCTGGGGGATCAACCTCACGTTCTTTAGTGGTGTCAGTTATCCCACCACCCGCTGGTTGATTAAGGAAGGTGCTAACCGAGAGTTACAATTCAAATATACACAAAGAAGACACCAAATCGCTACCGAGGTTTGGTACAAAGCCTACCCAGGCTTGACTGCTACTGATTTATTGCGTAATAGTCGTATACGTAAAGGGGGGGAAATGCGCCAGTCCAGTGATGAAGAAATCCGCGCATGGCTGCGTCTAATTTAAACTAGGAGTGTAAGATGAATAATTCTAATGGTTTTAAATTTGATGACATACAGGCACTGGTTTGTTATGGGCATGGAAAATTAACCGAAACTTGCTTTTTGTTACTGAATATTAAAGATGTAAAAGCAGCTAAATACTGGTTAAAAAAGGCCCCGCTCAGTCATGCGGGTGAGAGTGATCCGCCTGATATGGCTCTGCAAATTGCCTTATCAGCAGAAGGACTGCGCGCACTGGGCGTGCCCCCATCTGTAGTCGAAGGATTTTCTGATGAGTTTATTCTCGGCATGTCTAGCAGTGAAGCTCGCTCTCGGCGTTTGGGTGATATCGGTAATAATGCCCCTGAAAACTGGGATTGGGGAGGAAACTCTGAGCAAGTACCCCATATTTTATTACTGCTTTATGCCAATGAAGAAAAAGGTATTGCGTCCTGGCGCAAAGAAGTGGAGGGTAATGGTTTTGCACAGGCATTTCAAATATTAAAACATTTACCTACTCAGTCTATGGAAGGTTTAGAACCTTTCGGCTTTAAAGATGGTATCAGTCAGCCAAAAATTGACTGGAAAAACCAGCAAAGTACTGAACTACATCAGCGCGACCGTTATTCAAACCTTGTTGCTGTGGGTGAAGTGGTACTTGGCTACCCCAACGAATATGGATTATATACAGAAAGACCTTTGATTGATCCACAACAAGACGCGCTTGCCAAGCAACTTCCAGATGCCCTGGATCAACCACATATGAAGGATTTTGCGCGTAACGGGAGCTACTTAGTCTTACGTCAGTTAGATCAGGATGTGCCAGGCTTCTGGCAGTTTCTCGATAAAGTGTCCGATGCTGAGGAAAAAGATGCTGATAAGCCTGGTAAGTCAGCTAAAGCACTGGCAGCCGCCATGGTGGGTAGACAACAAGACGGTACTCCTTTAATACCTAAAGGTGCAAAGCCTATCCCGGGTATTCCCATAGAATCAGTCAATCACTTTACGTATGATTTTGATCAAGACGGAGACAAATGCCCCATAGGTGCACATATCCGCAGATCCAATCCACGTACAGGCGACTTGCCACCTCGTTCTAGCGGATTTTTTACTCGGCTGATTAAAATTTTAGGCTTTGGCGACCAAGATGAAGATCTGATCGCTTCGACTCGTTTTCATCGCCTGTTACGACGTGGTCGTAGTTATGGCTCTGAATTAACACCAGAAGAGGCAGTGAAACCTGATGCGAAGATTGATGAACGCGGGTTACAGTTTATCTGTCTGGCAGGGAATATATTACGCCAGTTTGAATTTGTACAAAATGCCTGGACGATGAGTAGTAAATTTAGTGGTTTACAACAGGAAAGCGATCCTTTATTAGGCAATCGTGAACCGTTATTAAGTGGTGAAAATACGGATCAATTTCATCAGCCCCGTCCAAATGGGCCAGCGCAAAAAACCTGTCATTTACCGCAGTTTGTTACTGTACAGGGAGGCGCTTACTTTTTTATGCCTGGATTGAAAGCACTGGCGTATATCGCGACCCTACCCAATAAAGAGAATACCGACTCATGAACACGATAATAAACCGAATATTGAAATTTATTCACGAGATGTTACTGCAAGTCTTATATTTTGAGCGCAGACTAGAGCCCTGGTTTCGTCAGCCGTTGAATGCCATTTTTCGCAAACCTGCTGCCTGTATTATCCAGTATTTAATTAACCGCAAACGTCCAGATGATCATTTGCAACTGGCTGAGGAAAAAATAGATGCGGATGAAGACCACAGTTTAAATAGCATTATTGATCTGATGGCCGATCAAATGCGTGGACGCTTTAAGCCTACAGGGTATGAGCGGGGAGGTAACACGAAAACACACGGTGTCGTACGTGCGACAGTGACCATTCGTGATGACCTGCCTGAGCATTGTCGCAAGGGTGTTTTTGCAACTTCTGGTACATATCAGGCCTACGTGCGTTATTCAGGCCCTGGCCCCGATGTCCCTGCAGATATACAAGATGTCGGTTTTATGAGTATGGCCGTAAAACTGATGGGGGTACCGGGTGAAAAAATGATGGATGAGGAAAAGTATACTCAGGATTTCATCACCACCAGTGGCGGTCAGACCTTTGTAACACCCACTACTCGCGAAAACGTTAAATTGCAATACTGGAGTTTGCGGGATATGACACTTTATTATTTTCTTAATCCCAAGGATCCTCATATTCTGGATATGATGATGCAGAGTTTGTGGAATGAAACGCAATATAATCCGCTAGGGCAGCGTTACTGGAGTTGCACCCCTTATTTATTAGGCGAAGGGCAAGCAATGATGTACTCCTTTATCCCCAAAACGGAAGTATATAAGAAAATTCCAGGTTTACCCTTTGGTTCCGTTCCCTTTAATTATCTCAGAGATAATCTGATTAAGACGCTGAGTGAAAAAGATGTGGAATTTGATATGGTGATTCAGTTACAAACTGATCCTCATCTAATGCCTTTAGAGAATGGTGGTGTGAGCTGGCCGGAAAAGCTGTCTCCTTTTATTCCTGTAGCAACGGTACATATTCCTAAACAGAACTATGATCACCAGGCGATGGCGGAATTTACCCAACGCCTGAAAATGAACCCTTGGCATTGCATTCCAGAACATAGACCATTAGGTAATTTAAATCGGGCACGGCGCAAAATGTATTTTGAACTGTCTAAATTTCGTCAAAAAATGAATCAGACGACGCATTTAGAACCCACCGGAGATGAAGTGTTTGATTAAGGAATGGGAATTGAATAAGTTGTGCAATTATGACGCAGTATTTTTGTTTGCCTTCAAGGCGCGGTAACAGGCGCATAGCTAGCTACGTAACTGTTTCCGCAACGCAGAAGGCGAACAAAAAGACAAGTCAGAATGCACACGTTATTTGATTCCCATTCCTAAGACTAGATATTTTTTTATCTTCTAATTCAGTGGAAGTGCAAAAGCTATCTTACGCCTGCGTTGAATCTAAATACATATTTTGGCTACCTGGAGCATTATGTTCTTGATGCTAAAAACCAGTTTTTCTTAATAGTTGGTAGTCCCTATTTTATTATAAATACTTTTGGAGAGAGCGATGTCTAAAAATATTATTTTATACTCTGATGGAACAGGTAAAAAAGGAGGGTATGGAAAAAGCACTCATGTGTATAAACTCTACAAAGCAATTGATATTCATAACTCTGAACACCCACAAATCGGTTATTACGATAACGGAATTGGCGCTGAAGAAAACCAGCATAAATATCTGCAAAAACTAGCAGGTGCTTTTGGTTTTGGCTTTCAAAGAAATATTTGTGACCTTTACGAATTTTTGGCGCGTCATTATGATCCTGGTGATGCCATTTATCTTTTTGGCTTTAGTCGAGGTGGCGCAACGGTGCGAGCATTAGCAGGCATGCTTTATGCGTGTGGTTTAGTCAATCGCTATGATAAGCAAGGCGAGGAAAAACAGCCAGAGGAACTAAAGGCTGATATAGCTGAGGCAATAAATGCCTATGAAAAAATAGCGACTAACAAACACATGGTGAATGACTTTAAGGCCAATAAAGCCTTGCATAATCAGCAATTTGTACCTGAGGGGGTAATACCTATCCAGTTTATCGGGGTTTGGGATACTGTATCGGCATTGGGGTTTCCTAAAGATTTTAGTATGACATTTGAGTGGTTTTTTAATAAACTGGACAGAATATCTGACTATTTTTGGCCACATAATTTCTATGATTATGCACTGAATAAAACCATCAAACATGCTTATCAAGCCTTATCTATTGATGATGAGCGAAAAACCTTCTGGCCTAAGGTGTGGGATGAATCAGCGAATAACTTTTCTGGTGTCGTAGAGCAGGTCTGGTTTAGTGGGATTCATGGCAATATAGGCGGAGGACGTGCAAGAACAGGCCTGGCGGATATTACTATGGACTGGATGCTGGTACGGGCAATACAACAGGGTTTAGTATTGAAAGCGGAAGTGCAAGCGAGCATTAAAGCGGATGCCGATATTTATGATCGCTTATATGGCTCTCGTGAAGGCTATGCAATTTACTATCGCTATCAACCGCGTGATATAACTGCGTTGTGTCAGAATCACGATGGACATAGCAAGTTGCTAGCTCAGGTAAAAGTGCATAAAACGGTTATGCAGCGTATACAGAATGGAACCCCTGTCTATACACCTGCTTATCTCCCCTATCAATTCGAAGTGGTTGATACCCCCTTGGATGCCGAGGTCATTCCGATGCAAGCAACGCAAGATATCACTGCCTGGCAAACGAATAGGGATCAAATTGCTAAGTATGTCAAACAACGTCAATGGGTATATCGTATTTTTGTTGAGTTCACTCTACTGGTGGTGCTTATTTCAGGCTGGTTTTGGGCGAATGCTGAAATGATGCCGATTCAAGATGCTGACTCATTAAATATTATTGATAGGTTTTTTGGGCATATTGCGGATATCTTTGATTATTTCTTACCTGTTTTCTTCGAAAATATGATTCATTTTGTTATTCGGGTTCATTACTGGATTTTTATAGGGGTTGTAATTTTTACTGTCAAATTAATCAATAGGCGTACTAATTTACAACATAAGCTTAAACAGGCCAGTAGAAAAATCTGCTCTTTTATTAAAAAAAGTCCGTCTGTTGAATAATATATCAATAGTTTAGGAATGGGCACGAAATAAGTTGAGCAACTGACGCAGGATTTTTGTTCGTATTCAAGGCATAGAAATAGACGCATAGCAGGCTACGTAACTATTTCTATCACGCCGAAGACAGACAAAAAGACCAGCAAGATGGGGGGTATTTGTTACGAGTTACGTTGCTTTCCTCCCAGAGAAACCTGAATTAGCATTAAATTTATTCTTTACGTCCTCGCTTGTGGGATAATATTAACTGTTTGAGCAGTAACCGTTCAGATCCCCTTTGTAAAAGGGGAGTTGAGGAGCCTTTTTCTAATAAAACCTCCCCTACCCCCTCCTTGATAAGGGAGCTGGAAATAAATAATCGTCCAATATTGGGCAGGATTTT
>CAZLLL010000080.1:0-9354 GCA_964560255.1 uncultured Methylomonas sp. | reverse complement strand
ACGACCTTTCGGTCGAGTCCAAAGTTCTGGATTTACCTTGACACGAGGATTTTTTATGTTAGAAACCGCCTTACGTATGTTAATACAAAGCCAATTACTCCTTAATATTCAAAGCATGCAATTTACGATATAAATGCGTTCGCTCTACTCCCACAGCAGTGGCTAATTTTGCCACATTACCTTCATTTTTTTCAAAATGATACTCTAAATAGGCTTTTTCAAATTGCTCTCTGGCTTCTTTCAGTGATAACTGAAAAAAATCAGGCGTGCTGTTATTCTGGATCTCAGCAGGGTTACTCAGTACCATACTTAAAGCAGACTTGACCTCTGCCAATTCTATATCGTCTCCTGCGCCTAGAATCATTAAACGTTGCACCAGATTTTTTAACTCGCGCACATTCCCCAGCCAGGTGTAGTTTCTTAAAAAATTTTGTGCTGGCATAGAAAATTTTCTAAAGGCTAATTTTTCATGCTGGACAAAATAATCAATATAAAAACTCAGTAAGGCGGGCACATCTTCGCTATGATCACGTAATGGCATGACTTCCATAGTCACTTCGTTAAGCAAATAATAGAGATCCTGACGAAATCGACCTGCTTTCACTTCATTCTCTAATAACACGCGCGTTGCAATAATAACACGCACATCAACATGGATTTGTTCCGTGCCACCCACACGTAAAAAAGAACGGGATTCTAGCGCACTGAGCAATTTTAATTGTATCTGCGCTTCCATCCCTGCTATTTCGGCTAAAAATAACACACCTCCATGCGCGCGCTCTAGCAAGCCCGGGAAAATCACGCCATCCACTTCTTTACCAAAAAATTCCACAGCAACATTTTCAGCAGCAATGCTGCCCACTGCAATATCAATAAAAGGGCCTTTTTTACGCCCGCTATGTTCATGCAAAAATCGCGCATACAACTCCTTGCCAACTCCACTCTCACCGACAAACATGACTTTGGTATCATGTTGCGCCAGGCGCTTTAATTGTTCTTTTATGCGTTCTGCAAAGGCACTGCGTCCTACTGGCTCATTTAATTCTGCCAGTTGTTGTTTTAATCCGGCGTTTTCGCGTTGCAACATATGTGCATCAACAGCACGTTCGGCAACCAGTAGTAAACGCGCTAAAGATAAAGGTTTTTCAAGAAAATCATAGGCTCCCAGCTTGGTGGCTTCCACAGCGGTTTCTATTGTGCCATGCCCCGACATCATGACCACCGGAGAAATAAAATTTTCATCCTCACGCCATTGCTTTAATAAAGTAATACCATCGGTATCTGGCATCCAGATATCTAATAGAATCAAGTCTGGCTGCTGACTTTTTTGTATTTGCCGCGCTTCTACTGCATTGCCTGCCATATTCACAACATAACCTTCATCCTGAAGAATTTCCTGCACTAATTGCCGTATATCCGGCTCATCATCTACCACGAGTATATTTGCTTTGTATCCGCTCATTACTGCCCTTTGTTATTATTCTGCTATGACTGGAAATTGCATAATAAAACCAGCCCCTGATTTATATTGATTATCGAGTATTATCGTTCCGCCATGCTCTTCGATAACTTTCTTTACGATAGCCAGGCCTAAGCCTGTTCCTTTTTGCTTATTGGTTACATAGGGTTCAAAAATATCTTTAGCCTGATTTTGTTCAATACCACAACCGTTATCATAAATCGCCAATTGCACGACAGGTGCATTATTTTTACGCACTTCTTGCATTTTTATACGTATACGTCCTTTGCCTTCCATTGCTTCCAGCGCATTTTTAAAAATATTATGTAGCACCTGACGAATACTGACTGCATCTGCCTTGATTAAAGGTATATTCTCAGTTGCTTGTAATTCAATCTGTATATTGGGATCTGCGCTATATAAAACGATAATCTCTTGCAGCAAGGCCAGTAGATCCAGTTTTTCCCTTTGCTGACGTAGTGGCCTGGCATATTCTGCAAAATCATCCACCATGCGTTTCATCGCTTCTACTTGCTGTACGATGGTTTGTGTCGACCGACTGAGCATTTGCGCATCTGTTTCTTCCAGCCTGGATGATAGTTTATGTTGTAATCTTTCCGCCGATAATTGTATCGGTGTTAACGGGTTCTTGATTTCATGCGCCAAGCGTCTTGCAACTTCTGACCAGGCTGCATTTTTTTGTGCCTGTACCATATCCGTTATATCATCAAATACCAGTACTGCGCCTATATAACCTCCCTCTGTTGAAAATAGTGGCGTTCCCTGACAAAGCAACTCTTTCCGCCCATCCCCCCCTTCAACAACAATATTTCTCTGCCAGATATCAAATGATGTTTCTAATAGCGGCTGCACCACGTTGACTAGGTTCATTAATTCGGAGTGATCCTCCGCTAAGTCCAATAATCCTTGCCCATAATAACGCATCACCTGGACATGAAAAATAATATTTGCTGCCTGATTTGCCGTGCGTATATTTAATTTGGCATCAAAACTTAATACCCCTGATCTCAAACTGGTCAGCAGAGTCTCCAGATAGGCTCTCTGTCTCTCGATTTCTTGGGTACTTTTGCGTGTTTGATCCTGTGCTAGTGATATTTGACGCACCATTTCATTAAAAGATTCTACCAAAAAACCCAGATCGTCGTGGCGCTTGACCGGTAATAATTGCCCATAAAACCCAGCGGCAACTGCTTGTGTACCACGGACTAAATCACGGATAGGCGCAATAATTTCACGTACACTGATAAAAGCTGCGGAAATGGCTGCCAATGAGCTCATTAACAAAACCAAAGATAAAACCAGAGAAAAACTAAGTTTTAGGGAATGGCGTAAATAAGTCATCTCCTGAAAACGCACATAAGCAAATTCAATTGAATCGGTTAAATCATTAATACGCTCTGGGATAGGATAAATAATCTGTAAATAATGCATATTTCTTGGTTTTATAGCCCCCAATGTCTGCACGACAAGTTGGCCATCTACCGAGGCAAGACTGACATAATCTTCACCTTGCTGGACTTGTAAAAACAAGGATGTTACAGGCAAACTGGGCAGAATATCACTAGGTATTAAGCCACTGAAGGCAATGGTTTTTGCTTTTCTGGAGAGTAAAGTGACTTCATTCGCGCCGACTATTTCTCGAATATTCTCTAACTCCAGGCTAATTTCTGTTACTCGTTTATCATTTAGCGTTTCAATCAGTCGCTGCGATTGCTTTAAATTGCCACGCATTCGCTGTTCTAATGAAACCTGACTTAATTCCAGAGCATCTTCCATCGCGCCTTCTATTTCAACATTGAACCAGCTATCAATACTTTGGTGTAAAAAAGTCATGGAAAAGTAGAATACCGTTCCTGCTGGCACCAGAGACAAAACAATAAACAATAACACCATGCGTGTAGTTAAGCGTGATCCTGCCTCGCGTTTTTTTAAGCGTCTTGCCAATGAAATAATATTGATACTCACCAAAATGAGCAATAAAGCCAGACCTATCGCATTACCCAGCAGAAGCAGGGTATAGTGATCACTTAGCTGGGAAGTGTCTTGAATCGCTGAGCTTACTAACTGCAAAGACAATACAATGCAGCTCAGTAATAAAAAGCCAGAAAAGCCAAAGGGAATTTTTTTTATTCGCACCACAGCCTCTCATTTGCGGATAGATCCCATTGTTTATCAAAATAAGCGATGGGGCGTAATGGTGTGGGCAACATTTCCTTATCAAAAGACACTTTTAAAACCCCTGCAACACATTGTTCTGTACGATAGGCCAGCACAGGCATATCTGCATACTTAATATAACGCATATACATTTGTGCCTCGGAAAGGCTGGAAAAGCGTCTGAAAACCTGTGCATACTCATCTTTCAGTCGATAATTATTGAGTAAAGTGTAATATGCCAAGCTGTAGCGGTTTGACTGTGATAGCAAAGTTTTAGACCACAAGCCAGCCCATTTTTTTTGCTGTAATACGATGGATACATCCCAATATAAAACGATACCACTATGCAAGGCTTCTCTAGCTGTTGTGCTTAACTGAAAATCTAGTTCAGCAATCAGCGTTGCTTTTTGTTCTGCTAATTCCAGTGTAAGCTTTTCTATCTTAACAAAAGTATTCTCGGCGTAACTATTGCGTTCCAAACTAATTAATAAGACCAACCCACAAATTAGCGCTTTATTTTTTTTGTAAGCGCGCATAATAGAATCCATCCATTGCCTGATTACCCGTTAATATCTGTCGTCCAAAAGGGCGTTTAATGCCCCACTTGGCTTGTATAGGTATTTCTTGAGCATCACTATGGTCACGCAGAAAAATTTCAATCTGAGATTCATTTTCCTGTTTTAAAATAGAGCACGTCGCATACAGCAAGATACCGCCCGCTGCTAATAGTTGCCAACAGGCACCTAAAATTTCTTGCTGTAAGGATTGTAACTGGGCTATATCTTCGGCACGGCGTAATAACTTGATATCAGGGTGCCGTCTGACAACGCCTAATGCTGAACAGGGAGCATCCAGCAAAATACGATCAAACAATACGCCATCCCACCATAATTCTGGTTGAGTGGCATCCGCAGCCAATAATTCGGCATTTAGCTTTAAACGACTTAGATTTTCTTTAACTCTTAGCAAACGTTGAGTGTCAATATCCACTGCAAGCAATGATTTTAAGTCTGGCTGATATTCTAGGATATGTGCTGTTTTGCCACCGGGTGCCGCGCAAATATCCAGTACACGATCAGCGAATTGTACTTGTAGCAAAGGGGCTGCCAATTGTGCGGCCGCATCTTGCACCGATACCCAACCTTCTAAAAAATAAGGCAATTTATCAACCATAACCGGCTCAGATAGAAGTATAGCCTGCTCCGAACTCGTTAATGCCCTCGCTTCTATCTGCTGTTCTGCCAGCAAAGCTAAATATTTTTCACGTTGACAAAAGCGTGTATTTACTCGCAAAGTCATCGGAGGCGCTTGATTGTTTGCCTGAAAAATTGCTTTAGCCTGTTCTCCCCAATCTGCTTTAATTGCGTTAATCATCCAGTCGGGATGGGCGTAAGCCACATGCTTGTCCGCCATTGCTTCGAGTGGCTCTTGTTCGCGTAAATAACGCCGTAATACAGCATTTAATAAGGATTTAGCCCATTGCTTTTTGCTCATTACTGCGACTGTCTCTGAAACAGCCGCATGGTCTTTAACGCGCATATATGCCAGCTGGTATAAACCCAGTAACGCTAAGGCTTTTATTTGCATGTCTTTATCTTTAATCGGTTTGTTAAGTAGCTGATTTAAAATAAATTCTAACCGATAGTATTGACGCACTGTGCCATAGCACAAAGCTTGAATAAAAGCCCTATCCTGACTATTATCGACCTGTTTCCACGCATCTTCGAGTGCCACTGTCATAGATTTGCCTGTCAGTACTTTAACTAATACATTTGCGGCAATTAATCGTGTATTCAATTTATATTTCCTTTATCACTATTCTGAAAAATGCAGAGCGGACTTTAGTTCGCAAGTATAAATTCTAAGCAGACTAAGGAATGGGAATCAAATAACGAGTGCATTCTGACTTGTCTTTTTGCTCGCCTTCGGCGTTGCGGCAACAGTTACGTAGCTAGCTATGCGCCTGTTACCGCGCCTTGAAGGCAAACAAAAATACTGCGCCATAATTGTACAACTTATTTAATTCCCATTCCTAAAGGACTCATTATCTTGGCTACCAACTTAAGACGGGACAACTCCTTTACAAAATAAGTAGGGTGGGCAGTTTTTTTTGCCCACCCTACAAATGACGGCTTATCCCGTCTTAAGTTGGTAGCCAAAATCACTCAACCCAAATGCAGCCCTGCCACCTTATGCGCATTTAAAAAATCAGTGACCAGCATACGTTTTTTCCCAGGCATCTGAATTTCCAGCAAACGTAACACTCCTTTGCCTGTGACCACATCAAAATATTTGGGCTCCTCAAGAATTGTGCCGGGTGTAGCACGGCTATCACCAGCAATGACCTCAGCCTGCCAGATACGTAGCACTTTATAACCTAATCTTGTCTGTGCAACAGGCCAGGCATTTAAACCACGCACCTGACGTGCCAAATCATCAGCAGACTGCTTCCAGTCTAATTCGGATTCACTTTTATCCAGTTTATGCGCATAAGTTACTAAGGCTTCGTCCTGTTTTTCAGGGCATAATTGATCTGTTTGCATCAACTCCAATGTTTTACGTAAACCCTCAGCGCCCATGACCATCATACGGTCATGTATTTCGCTAGCGGTTTCTTGCTCACCAATTGTGCATAGCGTTTTATGCAGCATATCCCCCGCATCCAGCTGTTTAATAACCCGCATAATAGTGACCCCCGTCTCTTTATCGCCGGCCATAATTGCTCTATTAATAGGCGCAGCACCACGCCATCGAGGCAATAATGAGCCATGTATATTGATACACCCTAATTTAGGACTGTCCAATACCGCCTGACTTAAAATCAAACCATAAGCTACCACCACCATTAAATCAGCATTCAAGGCTTTTAGCTGTATAATGTCAGCATCTTCTTTCAGGTTGACAGGTTGAAAAACTGGGGTATCTGCACTTAATGCCAGACTCTTGACTGGCCCAGGTTGCAGCTTTCTTCCTCGCCCTGATGGTCGATCAGGTTGTGTATAAACAGCTACAACGTCATGTTCAGAGTCCAATAGCATCTGCAATGCTGGTACTGCAAAATCAGGTGTTCCCGCAAAAATAATTCTCATATCTTTATTTTTCTCGCTTATGCAGTTTTATCATTTTCTTTTTAATTCTCTGCCGTTTTAACGGCGACAAATAATCAACAAATAACTTACCCATTAAATGATCCATTTCATGCTGAATACAAACGGCGAGTAATCCATCTGCTTCCATTTCAAAAGATTTTCCCTGCTTATCCAGTGCTTTTAATTTAACTTTTTCAGCACGTTTAATGGGTTCAAAAAAACCTGGTACGGACAAACACCCTTCATCCGACTCTTCTTCACCAGACTTTTCAGTTATTTCTGGGTTAATCAGACAGATTGGATTATCTTTTTCCTCACTGATATCCAGCACGATAATACGCTTATGTGTATCCACTTGAGTTGCCGCTAACCCCACCCCATTCTCCTCATACATGGTTTCAAACATATCATCGACTAGACCCGTCACCGTAGCATCTACCGTTGTAACAGCTTTGGCTACAGTGCGTAAACGCGAATCAGGGAACTCAAGAATTGACAAAATACTCACTAAAATCTCCACACTTAAATATTAATTATAAATAAGATTCTATCCGAAATTGGACACTTATGAAAGTGCTTGAAATCTAGCTTTCATTGGATTTGTCAAGGGTGAGAGCTATATTTTTTAAACACCATTCAGAATATTACCAGTGTTCTTCCATTTTTCCTTAAAAGCTTAGGTTTTTATCACCTGTGCTGTTTAAATATTGATACCAGATTGATACGCTAAATTTTAATTCCATTGTGATTATTAACCTACGCAGTCCATTTAAATTTATTGTTTTTTAGAATCTGCTGCCAATTTAATGCAGGGCACTTGAAAACCGTAGGGCGCGGCTTCAGCCCGCCAACGCTAGAGCTTATTTATAAGGTGTTCTGAACTTAGGAATGGGAATTGAATAAGTTGTGCAATTATAACGCAGTATTTTTGTTTGCCTTCAAGGCGCGGTAACAGGCGCATAGCTAGCGACGTAACTGTTTCCGCAACGCAGAAGGCGAACAAAAAGACAAGTCAGAATGCACAAATTATTTGATTCCCATTCCTTAATACATGACAATTTTTTCCATAAACTGTGCTATTCTACACGCAATAAAACTGTGTCATCAAGGTGTTACACTTTCAAGTATTGATACTTACGAAGTATTTTATATTTTACTTTTAATACAGTAACCTATCATTTTCACTAGATTTCTCTCTGAAATCATCTAAACTTTATACTTAAGCAAGCTCATTGTTGGCTATTATTTTGTGAAAATAAAGTTGTCGCCACAACACTCAGCCACTCACTTTTGATAGATTTGGAATAAAAACATGGCTTCTAAAGCAATTATCGGACTTATTCTTTCCCTCACTTTTAGCCTTTCCTGCCTGGCAGGTACAGTCAAATTCAATGCATCACATCCAGCGCAGCATATTGTCGTTAAGGGTGATACGCTATGGGATATATCCGCTAGATTTTTAAAAAATCCATGGGAATGGCCAAAGGTATGGCAGCATAATAGCCAGATTAAAAACCCGCATCTTATCTACCCTGGAGATGTCATCATGCTATGTTTTATTGATGGCAACCCGATGCTTTGTGTCAATAATAACCAGCGTATGCTCTATCCACATATGCGCGCAGAAGAAACAGGTGATGCCATTGCAATGATTCCAATTCAGGACATTGCGCCTTATCTGAACTCCCCAAAGGTCGTTAATGACCAAGAGCTTGCGGATGCACCTTATATTGTAGACTTTGCAGGCGAACATATTGTTGCCGGCTCTGGTGCTAAGATTTTTGTACGCTCTATTTTAGAACCTAAGTATCTCGCCTATACTACTTATCGACAAGGAATGACTTATATAGACCCTGAGACGGACGAAATTTTAGGTTATGAAGCCACTTATATAGCTGACAATATTGTTATGAGTCTAGGGGATCCTGCTACTTTGCGTATAACACAGTCAAAAAGAGAGGTGCGTCGTGGGGATCGGCTTATGCCCACTTCTGAAAAAAATGTTGTGCTGAATTTTTTTCCAGAGCCTCCCAAAGAGCTTATTCAAGGTTCGATTATTAGCGTACTTAATGGTGTGCTAGAAATTGGTCAATATGATATTATCGTCTTGAGCAAGGGAAAAGTTGATGGACTTAAAGTAGGGCATATTCTCGACATTATGCAAAAAGGCAAGCTTATCAATGACCCCTTTCATAAAAATAAACATGAATTAGTCAAACTGCCAGATCAAAATGCAGGAGCCGCTTTGGTTTTTCGGGTCTTTGATCGCGTTAGTTATGCATTGGTGATGTATGCTGACCGGAATATCCGCGTTTTAGATAAAGTTCGTACACCAGAGCAATAAACTTTTTTCTGATATAGGTAGCTCCAAAAGACAGACGAATACCGTCTAAAGTTAGTCGTTCTTTTTAAAAATGCTAAATTGAGATGGGCTGCATAGATTCTGGGTGAAGCACGAATCCCAACAACTATCGCTGTGTATTTTGTTGGGGTTTGTGCCTCATCCGCAACCTACGTTTTTAAATGTAACCGTTCAGGCTCCCCTTTGTAAAATAGAAATTGAGAAGCCTTATTTCTTACATTGAGCGGGTCTATTGTCTGTTTTTTTATATTAAAAATACATTAATT
>CAZLLL010000079.1:0-9377 GCA_964560255.1 uncultured Methylomonas sp. | reverse complement strand
CCAATATTGGACGATTATTTATTTCCAGCTCCCTAAGGAACGTGCACGAAATAAGTTGAGCAACTGACTTGTCTTTTTGTCCGTCTTCGGTGTTGCACAAACAGTTACGTAGCTTGCTATGCGCCTGTTTGTGCGTCTTGAATACGAACAAAAAAACTGCGTCAGTTGCTCAACTTATTTCGTGCCCATTCCTAAGCTTTCGCTTTTCGTTCACACGCCTATGGCTTAAACCGAATATACTTCCGATAAGGCGAGCCATGCTTCCAGGTAAACGCCTCGGTATAATAATGCATCAACGAAAAATAACCAATCAATCCAACCGTAATCGCCTGCCTGATTTTCATATCAAAGAAAAACTCGGTCAAAACATCAAACCACTGATCCCCATACTCTTGTAAGAGAAAGGTTAAGGCAAAAGAAATTAAAGGTAGCACAATAAAAACATTGAGCTTGATTTTTGTCGCCCAACGATACAGAAAATTCTGTGGATGCCCCGCATGTTTATTAGCATCATGTGTTACATAAAAGATATAGGCGGTTGCATCATGTACTATCCTTGGCACAAGTATCGCCAAAAAATAATATTGCTGTAGATAAAAATAAAAACTGGCAACAATTAATAAAGAATTAGCCCACATAAATAACACCCCAAAACGCGTTTGTACATAACGCTGGCACCAGGCTGTGCTTAATATCAAACAAACAATAAAGCCACCTGCCGCTTGTTTAACCCACTCTGCCTGATGTACGCTTAGACTATTCTTTAGAAAAATCCCCATATACACGCTAATACCCGCAGCAATACTGAGCCATAACAACAAGTAAAATGCCCAGCCAGGTAATTTATAAACCCCTCGGCCTACGCCATGCTGTTGTTTTAAAACATGGTAAACTGTCCAGGAGGCCACCATAATATAAAGTATATAATACGAAAGTAACTGACTCGCCACAGCAAAAAACAGCATAATAGCTAGCGTCATGATGATGATTTTTTTCTGGTAAAAACTAAAGTATTCTTTATTACTGGTTATTAGCACGGCACTGGCTAGAATATGTGGTGTACCAAATAACAATTGAAATATTAAGAAATGGCCTGGGCTACTGGGTAGACTTTGCAATAAAACGCCATGCAAAACGTGACTATCCACTAGTTGCAAAAGAAGGCACAAGGGGATCGTGATATATAAAGCGAGCAGCATTTTATAAGAAACAGCCAGCGGTGCGTTACTCTGTGCTGGGCTAGCAAGTGAAGAAGCCATAAAAGTATTTTATTATTGTTATTGTTTTATGCTCACGTTACACTGTTTTGTCCTTATCATTCAAGTCTTACTCTATTTTTATGTCCTTTTCCCTACATCCTGCTTTAAAAAAGACTGTATCGAACTCGGTCGCCTGAGGCTCTGTCGAGTTTTATTAATGAATGACATCCGTCTCTTTCGTTTCAAGCGTTTAGTGTTGAAGTGCATGGGTATATCTTGGCATACAGGTTTTTATAAACCTTACCAGTAGGATGAATGTCTCATCCATGAGTGGAGCATTTGTTGGCTGTGTTCGTAATGACAAACGTTATGGACGAAGCCCATACCTCGCCCAGCAGCCAGCACCATTCCTTCGGACATACCAAATTTCATTTTTGCGAGATGGGGTATTCACCCCGTTTCAAACGTTTAGTGTTGAAGTGCGCGGGTATATTTTGGCATACAGGGTTTATAAATCTTACCAGTAGGATGAATATCTCATCCATGAATGGGACATTTTTTTGCTGTGCTTGTAATGACAAACGTTATGAACGGTCTCAATACCCCGTCCAGCAAGAAGTAGCATAAGAGCAATATTCGTTTTCAAGGCACAGATACGGCACATAATATTGAGGACTCCTTTCCCTTTCAAAAAAATCATTTAACCCGCATGCCTGCAATTGCTCCTTCATCAGGATGTAACACCCATAAATCTTCACCACCAGGCCCTGCAGCCAATACCATTCCTTCGGACATGCCAAATTTCATTTTACGTGCTTTTAAATTAGCAACTACAACGGTTAACTTACCTTCTAAATCCTCTGGATTATAGGCCGATTTAATACCCGCAAAGACATTACGTGTTTGATCACCTATATCAAGCGTTAATTGCAATAATTTATCAGCCCCTTTAACATGTTCTGCTTTTATAATTTTAGCAATGCGCAGGTCAATTTTTGCAAAGTCATCAAATTCGATCTCATCCGCGATTGGATCAAACTTTTTAGTAACTGGCTCTGCTATTTTTGCCAAATTTTCTTTTGATGCATCAACGATAGCGGTGATACTTATTTCATCTACACGAGTCATCAGAGCTTTAAATGGCTTAATTTCATGATCAAGCAAAGGCTTTGCAGCACTTGGCCAGGCTTGATCAGGAATATTTAAAAAGCTTTCACTCGTTTCTGCTAGTTTGGGCAGTACAGGTTTTAAATAGGCAACTAATAAACGAAACAGATTAATGCCCATGGAGCAAATATCGTGCAATGTCTGATCTTTTCCTTCTTCTTTGGCAATCAGCCAAGGTTTTTTCTCATCAATATATTGATTGGCTTTATCGGCAAGTGCCATAATTTCACGCATCGCTTTGCCATATTCACGTGACTCATATAAAGCGGCAATTTCTTCACTCGCTTGTGTGAATTGCTGAAATAATTCAGGCTCCGAGCAATCAGTAGATAATTTTCCATCAAAACGTTTTTTAATAAAACCACTACAGCGACTAGCAATATTAACGACTTTACCGACTAAATCGGAATTTACTCGCAGGGTGAAATCTTCAAAGTTTAAATCAAGATCATCAATCCCTGCGCTGAGTTTAGCGGCAAAATAATAGCGCAAATATTCTGGGTTTAAATGCTCTAAATAAGTACGCGCCTTGATAAACGTACCCCGCGACTTGGACATCTTTTCGCCGTTAACGGTTAAAAAACCATGGGCAAAGACTGCACTAGGGGTTCTAAAGTTCGCTCCCGCCAGCATGGCTGGCCAAAACAGGGCATGAAAGTAAATAATATCTTTACCTATAAAATGATATAGCTCTGTTTTGCTATTCTTAGCCCAAAACTCATCAAAATCCAGATTCTGTTTTGTACAGAAGTTTTTAAAACTCGCCATATATCCCACGGGCGCATCTAGCCAGACATAAAAATACTTGCCGGGCGCATCAGGAATTTCAAAGCCAAAATAAGGCGCATCTCGCGAAATATCCCACTCTTGCAGACCATCTTCTAGCCATTCTGCTAATTTATTGCGCATTTCAGTTTGTAAATGACCCTCCGTAGTCGTCCATGTTTTCAGCAGGTCATTAAAATCAGCAAGCTTGAAAAAATAGTGTACAGAATCTTTTTCTATCGGTTTCTCACCTGAAACGGCTGAAACTGCATTTTTTAACTCGGTAGGTGAGTAGGTTGCTCCGCACACTTCACAGTTATCACCGTATTGATCTTGCGCATCGCATTTTGGACAATTCCCTCTAATAAAGCGGTCAGGCAAAAACATTTCTTTAACAGGGTCATAAGCCTGAGTAATACTACGTGAACTGATATGGCCTGCGTCACGTAAGCGCTCATAAATTAAACTGGAAAAATATTTGTTTTCATCTGAATGCGTACTGTGATAGTTATCGAAGTGAATACCAAAATCAGTAAAATCACTTAAATGCTCCTGACCCACCTGGGCAATTAATGCCTCGGGGGTGATGCCTTCCCTGTCAGCTTTAAGCATAATAGGGGTGCCATGTGTATCATCTGCACAAATATAATAGCATTGATTACCCCGTTGTTTCTGGAAGCGAGCCCAGATGTCAGTTTGTATATATTCAACGAGATGGCCTAAATGGATAGGGCCATTGGCATAAGGTAACGCACTGGTAATAAGGATTTTTCTGTCTGACATATAACTTGCAAGAATAAAACTAAAATAGTGGAGTATTATGGCATAAAATAGTTTAATATTTCGACTGAATGCAGTTGATTTCTTAGCAAAACTAGAATACTAAATAATAACCTAGTAAAATAGTTGGTTATTTATACCCTAACTCATTATGGAACTACCTGAATGCCCAAGATAGAAAAATCAGATATTGAAAACCAGTTAAAAAATATTGTAGACCCTAATGTTGCAACAGACTTAGTCAGTGCACGTTCGGTAAAATCAATCACCGTTGACGCAGGTAATGTCATAGTGAATTTAGAACTGGGTTATCCAGCAAAAAGTTTTATTCCAGACTTTAAGCAACAAATAACTGACAAGCTTGTAAGACTAGAAGGTGTTAGTTCTGTTGCAGTAAATATTAGCGTGAATATTGTCGCGCATGGCGTACAGAATGCACTTAAACCGGTTAATAATATTAAAAATATTATCGCGATTGCATCAGGTAAAGGCGGCGTTGGGAAATCAACTACTTCAGTTAACTTGGCATTAGCTTTGGCTGCGGAAGGTGCTGTGGTAGGCATACTGGATGCTGATATTTACGGCCCAAGTATTCCTATGATGCTGGGTTTATCTGGTTACCCTGAAAGTCAGGATAATAAAACCATGATGCCTAAAGTTTCTTACGGAATACAAACTATTTCGATTGGTTATTTAATAGAGCCTGATCAGCCAATGATCTGGCGCGGCCCTATGGTAACAAATGCCTTGCAACAGCTGTTAAATGATACCAACTGGGCAGATATTGATTATTTGATTGTTGATTTGCCGCCAGGAACCGGAGACATTCAACTGACCTTGTCACAACAGATTCCTGTTAGCGGTGCTGTCATTGTCACTACCCCTCAAGACATCGCTTTAATAGATGCACAGCGTGGCTTAGGTATGTTTGAAAAAGTCAATGTTCCCGTATTGGGCGTAGTAGAGAATATGAGTACGCATATCTGTAGTGAATGTGGCCATGAAGAAGCTATTTTTGGTTCCGGTGGCGGTGTGGCGATGGCTGAGAAAAATAATATTGAGCTGTTAGGTTCCTTACCGCTTGATATCCATATTCGTCAAAATGCAGATAGTGGCAGACCAACAGTAATTGCTGACCCTGATGGCAGAGCAGCTGAAATTTATAAGGCCATTGCGCGGAAAATGTCAGCTAAACTGGCATTGAAAAGTAAAGACTATAGTCGTAAATTTCCTAATATCGTGGTGCAGAATAATTAAAAAAGAAAAATTAAAGTAGAGCGGACTTAGGAACGTGGGCTACCAACTTAACAAGGGACAAAAACAAGTAGGGTGGGCAATCTTTTCTGCCCACCATTAAAGCTTGAGTAGGGTAGGCAAGAAATATTGCCCACTCTACGCGTTATAGTGTGTCCCGTCTTAAATTGGTAGCCAGATTTAACGAAGTTGCTGTGTAAGCAAAAATCAAAAAACACGGTGCATTCTTTACTCCAGATTTTGAAAACAGTTCAAGGTTGTTTCAGCAGTCGTCGTCCAGTTAAATAAAGTCGCTCTGTGCAAACCTGACTCGACATATTGCTGATAGAGTGGTGGGTCTTCAACTAGGCTCACAATACTTTGTACCCATTGTTGCGCATCATCAGCCGGTAATAATATGCCAGCCTTACCCACTACTTCTGGCAAAGATGCACGGTCTGATGTTATCACTGGTGTACCACTCGCCATCGCTTCCAGAGGAGGAATACCAAAACCTTCATACCAGGAAGGATATAAAAAGCAATGTGCACCTGCCATCAAATGCTGTAACTCATTATCTTTTACGTAGCCAGGCATAATAAGCTGCTGCCGCGCTAATAAAGTTCTGGCTTGTTGTAAAAAACGCTCATATTTCCAGCCAAAAGTACCAATAATGACTAATTTATAGTCTGCCTGTATGGCTGTTGGTAATTGCTGAAAAATATCCAGCAATAACTCAAGGTTTTTACGCGGTTCGATTGTTCCAACATAGAGAAAATATTTTTTATATCGCAGGCTATATTGTTTTAAAACTGTATCGCTCTGTTGCTCTGAATACGATTGAAATCCAGAGGGTACACCGCAATAAGCCACAGTAATTTTTTCTGGATTGATAGCAAAATAATCTATAATTTCCCGCTTTGAAAATTCAGAAATCGTGAGAATATGCTGTGCTTTTTCGAGTGAAAGTGGTAAATATTCATTAAAGAATTTAACCCTTGCCCGTGGGTGGGTTTCTGGATATTTAAAACAAGACAGGTCATAAACACTAATAACTTCTGGAATACCCTGATTGTTATTGATACTAAAAAAATCTGTACAATGAATAATATCGGGGCTAATCTCCTGTATGTTTTGCTTAAATGATGTGCTGTATAACTGCATTGCCAGTTTTTTTTTCGCAACGGCAACGCTTGTTGCATATTTATCAATTGCTTTAGACAGCTTTTCCTTATAACTTAAGGAACTACTGCCGGTAGATATAACACGTTGATTAGGTAAAGAGTTAATCAAATGTTTATTGATTTGATAATAAATGGCAGGGCTATTTGTTAAGGTCTCCATAGCTCGATACAGTTGATAAATATACTGCCCTATGCCGGTGCGTATTGCAGCCAGTCCTTTTGCTTCAACGGCTATGCTTAATTTTTTCATTTTTCTCATCTAACTCTTATGAAAGTATGGATTCCATCCATTAAAACAGGTAGCGGCTCTGATGTTTATATGACGCGTTTAGCTGAAAGCTTAACCCATTTAGGTCTAGTTGTTGAACTGCAATGGTTTCCGCTTTATTATGAATTTTGCCCTTTATTACTACGCAAGGTAAAACTTCCTGCACAAACAGACCTTATATTTGTTAACTCATGGACTGCGATAGGTTTTACTCAGCATCATATTCCTGTCGTAAGCTGTGTACACCACTGTGTTCATGATGCAAGCTACCGCCCTTTTAAGACAATGGCACAGGCTATTTATCATCGGCTGCTAATATTTCCTTTTGAAAAAACGGGCGTGCAACATGCGCACAAAGTCGTTGTCGGCAGTCAGTTTACACGACAAAAAGTACAACACAGTTTTAATATTAAAGCACAATTAATCCCTTATTCAGTTGATACAGCGAAGTTCTGCCCACTCGCCATTTCACGTAAGCCGCAAAAAAATCAGCCTTTTAAATTATTATTTATTGGCAACCAATCTAAACGTAAAGGCTTCGATTTATTAACCGGAATTATGCAGCAACTAGGTAAGCAGTATACACTTTCCTTTACCTCCGGTTTACGTGATCAATCAGCTGGGCAGGCAATTCCTTATGCGCAAAGTTTAGGTCTATTATCTGCTAAAGAGCTTATTGAAGCTTATCAAAATGCAGATGCTTTGCTGTTCCCTACCCGGTACGAAGGGTTTGGTTATGCTGCGGTGGAAGCGATGGCATCTGGCTTGCCTGTGATTACATCCGATTGCTCTTCGCTACCAGAACTGATTGATAATGGCAGAGGTGGGTTTTTATGTCCTGTTGATGCAATAGACGATTTTGTTGATAAAATCAGACTACTGGCAAGTTCTCCCGAATTATGCAAACAAATGGGGGAGTATAATCGTCAAAAAGCACTGACTTGTTATAACCCTGATCGTATGGGGCGAGAATATATACAATTATTTCAACAGCTTTTAATGGGGAAAGAGGCTAATAACTTGAGCAACTGACTTGTCTTTTTGTCCGTCTTCGGTGTTGCACAAACAGTTACGTAGCTTGCTATGCGCCTGTATGTACGCCTTGAATACGAACAAAAATCCTGCGTCAGTTGCTCAAGTTATTTGATTCCCATTCCTTAGGGAGTGGGTTATTATTTCCGCGTTACCTAATTAAGATATACTACACGTTTTTTAATCTTGTAAGTTAAGAAATCGCCTTAGGAGAATACCCGTAAAAATGCAAAAAAAACGGCCTATTGTATGGCTCACCTCAAGTTATCCAAGATTTGCAAGTGATAGTGCATCTATCTTTCTGCGCTATCTGGCTGAAACATTTGATCACACCGCTTTTAATATCCATATTATAGCCCCAGATGATCAATACGTAGAGCATAGCTTGCATTCGTCTGGTATTTTTTTGCATTATTTTAAGTACTTTATGCCACGGCGTTTACAAAAACTGGCGTATGGTTCGGGTATTTTACCCAATTTAAAAACCAATCCATTACTTTTTGTTCAGGTACCTTTTTTTTTGCTCAGTCAGTTTATAGCTTGCTACAGGCTGGTAAAAGAATTAAATCCTGTGCTGATTCATGCGCACTGGGTTTTTCCACAAGGAACCATTGCAAGCATCGTTGGCAAGTTAAGTAACACCCCCGTTATTATTACTACACATGGTGGAGATGCTTTCGCATTGCAAGGTTCAGTATTAGCCAGAATCAAATACTGGAGTTTAAAAAACTGCAATGCATGGACCAGCAATACCACTGCAACAGCCAATGCTTTTTACGGAGATATTGCGCAACCACAGATTATTCCCATGGGCATTCATTATCAGCAATTTAACGCAGGTGATGGATTGATACTACGTTCAGGGCTGGAAGTTCAAGATTTAGTGTTATTATTTGTTGGTCGTCTGGTAGAAAAAAAAGGCGTAAAATATTTACTTAACGCCTATTCTCACTTAAGCAAAGAACAACATAAGCAAACACAATTATGGATTATCGGTGATGGTGCTGAGAAAAAGTCACTGGAACAGCTTTCCCAGTCATTACAGCTAGGGAATAAGGTCACATTTTGGGGCAAGCTACCTAATGAGCAACTGCCAGATTATTATGCAGCTGCGGATATTTTTATTGCTCCCTCTATTATTGATTCAGCAGGTGACACCGAAGGTCAGGGCATTACTTTAGTGGAAGCGATGGCAAGTAGCACTGCAATTATCAGCACTGATACGGGGGGAATCAGTGAAGTCATTGAACATAATGTCACAGGCATTCTGATTCCCTCTGAAAATTCAACTGCATTGAGCTTTGCTATCGCGAAACTGATAGAAAATAAAGCGTTGCGGCAATCGCTGGCAAAAAAAGCGAAACAGGCGGCACAAAGCTATGCCTGGTCAAAGGTTGGACATAGATTTCAGGCACTGTATCAGCAAGTCAGAGAGACGTAAATACAACCGTCTTTCATCATAGCATTTTTAGTTTTGGTAATTAAATATAATGCTAACATTCAAACAAATGGTGTAACTACTCAGGCTATTGTTTCCTAGGCTGTAGGGATATTTGTGGCATAAAAAGCAGCTGAACAGTTAAAAAATATCTATTTCTCTGCCTTTATGATCCAAAATGAAGTGCCAAAACCGCTACAGCCCAATAAATCATAGCCTGAGTAGTTACCAAATGGTTATGAGTGCTCAGCTAAGAAATAAGGTTCTTTTCCTTTTGGCGTGAAGGTATAATTCATTAATAATCAACTTGC
>CAZLLL010000078.1:0-9400 GCA_964560255.1 uncultured Methylomonas sp. | reverse complement strand
TTTGTTTGCCTTCAAGGCGCGGTAACAGGCGCATAGCTAGCTACGTAACTGTTTGTTCAACACCGAAAACGGACAAAAAGACAAGTTAGTTGCTCAAGTTATTTCGTGTACGTTCCTAAGGTAACGCGCAATAAATAAACTATCCATATTGCGCAGTATTTTTGGTTGTCTTCAAGGCGTAAAATAGGTGCATAGCTACAGGCTACGTAACTATTTTTACAGCACAGAAGGCGGACAAAAAGACAAGCAAGATGGGGGGGGATTTGTTGCGCATTACCTAATAGAGTAGATGATAGTTGATTAAGTCGTTATAAATATAAAATACCCTCTATTCAGGGTATTTATTTTTTTTACAAACATTAGGAAAAAAAATGGCAATTTCATTACAAAAAGGGCAACGTATTAGTCTTGAAAAAAAAGGCGGCGGCAGCTTACAAAAATTATGCCTCGGTGCAAACTGGGGAGCGATTGAGAAAAAAGGTCTGCTGGGTGGTAAAAAAATGGTCGCTGTTGACTTAGATCTTTCCGTCGCTTTATTTAATAGTAATAAAGAGTTGGTTGATTTAGTTTATTTTGGCCAGTTGCAAGCTAAGAAAGGCGGGATTAAACATTCAGGTGATGATACCGAAGGTGATGTGGATGGTGATGATGGTTTGGATAATGAAGTCGTTGTTATTGACTTATCTGCTATTGATAGCAATGCCGATCAAGTAGTCTTTATTTTAAATTCATATAAAAACCAAGATTTTAAGGATATTCCGTTTGCCAGTGTGCGTATTTATGAAGGGACACCTGATAGAGTTGATAATATTATTGCAACCTATGACATTGCTAATGATAGTAAGTTTTCAGGCTCAGTGGCAATGATTATGGGTAAAATGTATCGTCATAATGGAGCCTGGAAATTTTCAGCGATTGGTGATGCAACAAAAGATAAAAAGCTGGAACAAGTTGTCAAGTCTGTTCAGCAACAATACTTATAAAGTGCATAGGAATGGGAATCAAATAAGTTGTGTATTCTGACTTGTCTTTTTGCTCGCCTTCTGCGTTGCGGAAACAGTTGCGTAGCCAGCTATGCGCCTGTTACCGCGCCTTGAAGGCAAACAAAAATACTGCGCCATAATTGCACAACTTATTCAATTCCCATTCCATATCAAGATTTAAACTATAACTGAGAGGATTAAAATGGCAGTATCATTAAGTAAAGGCGGCAATGTTAATTTAAGTAAAGAAGCACCTGGATTAGCAAAGGTCGCTTTAGGTTTGGGCTGGGATAATCGTGCCACTGATGGCGCGGCATTTGATCTTGACGCGGTGGCTTTTTTAGTCGGTAGTGAGGGTAAGGTCACCGCAGATAATGATTTTATTTTTTATAATAATTTAAAATCAGCCTGTGGTTCAGTTGAGCATAAAGGGGATAATACTACGGGAGAAGGAGATGGGGATGATGAGGTTGTAGAAATCACCCTGGCAGATGTTCCTGCGGCTATTCAACGTGTAGTCATTGCTGTGACGATTCATGACGCAGAAACACGCAAGCAAAATTTTGGGCAAGTGAGTAACGCTTTTGTGCGTGTCGTTAACACCAGTGATAATAATGAAATAGCACGATATGATTTATCAGAAGATGCCAGTATTGAAACAGCAATGATTTTTGGCGAGTTATACCGTCATAATGGTGACTGGAAATTTAAAGCAGTTGGTCAAGGTTTTGAGGGAGGTTTAGAGCCTCTAGCATCTAGTTTTGGTGTGAGTATTTAGTTTTTTTATAAGATAAATGGCTACCAACTTAAGAGGGGACAAGCCATCATTTGTAGGGTGGGCAATCTTTTCTGCCCACCGAGGTTCAAACAGCTTATTCAATTCCCATTCCTAAATAAAGAATCTCTGTGCTACTATGAGTGATATGGGGATTTTTCTTATTTATGATTTTTATTTACGGAGAGTAGGCTCTGCTTAAGCGTATATTATTACCAACAGGTGAGTTAATCCTGATATTGGCAGAGAGTGATTTTGATATCAATGATCTAACAGATTATGCTGCAAGACAAAACCCTAAACGGGGCTTTTTGTTTGTCAGTAAATTACTGGCCAAATACTGGCCTTCCCAGCCGACAAAGATGTACCAAATGCACCAGTATTTAGCCAAGGTGTTAAAAGAAGATGTTTATGGAGCCAGTGTTTTTATTGGAATGGCAGAAGCTGCTGCAGGTTTAGGGCAGGGGGTCTATGAGGCGTACTTACAACACTCGGCCAATACTAAGCACCTGTTTATCCATACCTCACGTTATTTTTTAGGTGCAATGCAGGCTTTAGATTTTCAGGAGCAACATAGTCATGCGAGTCAGTTTTATCTGTATGTTCCAGATGAAACGGTATTAAAACAAACCTTTGCTAGTGCGCAAACTCTGGTTCTTATTGATGACGAAGTGACGACAGGCACAACTTTTGTTAATTTAATACTTGCCTATAAAGAAGTGAACTCGCAATTGCAGCGCGTGTTAATCGTCAGTATTCTTAATTTTGTTGCTCAAGACCGGCAGATAAAGATCCAGCAACTAGTGGGTATTGACGTTATTTTTATTTGTGCCTTAGCCGCGCAGGTTGATTTTAAAGCTAATCAGGATTATCAATATACTCAAATACCCAATGTAGAGAGTTTGATTAAATGTAAGCGTCAAAACCTTTCTTTAAGTGCCGGTCGCTTAGGCATTTATGGCAAATTAGCATGGGATAAAGCGGCGCTGCAATCACTTATGCAAACCTGGGATTCGGGTCAGAAAATATTAGTACTGGGGACGGGGGAGTTTGTACATTTAGCTTTTTTGATGGCATATTATATTGAACAGCAGGGTTGGGATGTAAAAGTTCAATCAACAGCCCGCTCACCTCTATTAAAAGGCGAGGCCATTCGGCAAAAAATGGAATTGATGGATAATTATGCAGATAATATCTGTAATTATTTATATAACGTCAGTGAGGGGCAATATGATCAAGTGGTTATTTGTCATGAAACGCCTTTATGCGAATCGTTAATTCAGTTTGCAAGACGATTAAAGGCTGATTTACTTTATTATGTCGATGGAAAAATTTCTCTTTTTAGACCTGGATGATACTGTGTTTCAGACGGCGCGAAAATGTGCCAGTCTTGAATATGCAAGTCCCGCAAGTTATAACCTTGCAGGTGAGGCTAGTTCGTATTTTCTACCAAAACAACAGCATTTGTTAAAGGGCTTAAGTCAGCAATGGCGAATTATTCCAACAACAGCAAGAAGCCGGGCTTCTTATGCAAGGGTTGAATTAGGTGTTACGTGTGCTGATGGAGCAATTTTAAATCATGGTGTGACTATTTTATGTGCTGATGGCAAGGAAGACAGGCAATGGCGAATAAAAATAGAGCCAGCCTTAAAAGCCTTGTCTTCTCTTTTGGTGCAAATAAAACAAGCCATTGAGCAGTATGCACAAACAAATGATATGGCTGTCTTAGTGCGCATTGGCCATGAAGCAGGCTTAGACTCTTGGGTTGAAGTGAGGCATCATCAAGCTGATTATGTACAGTTAAAGTGTTTATTAACGCAGTATATTCAACCTTTATTGATGGAATATGCTGATTTTAAAGTCTATTTAAACAGTAATAGTTTAACGATTTTACCATGCTGTATTAATAAAGCGCACGCTGTGGAATATCGTATTCAGGCTTTGCAGCAACAGTATGGTGAAATAATAACCATGGGTATGGGAGATAGTTTGAGTGATCTATCCTTTATGGCTTTATGTGATTATGTAATGATGCCTAAAGATACTCAGTTATATACACACTTATTATCATGACGGAGACTATTTTTACAGGGAGTTATAGGTCGCAGGATGTGCAGTTTTTACTCAAGCCAATTGACGTGCCAGATACGCCAGTGGCAGAAAAGGAACGCCGTATACAGCAGGATAAGCGGCATTACAGCGAAATGTTAAGCCATGAAAGCTTACCCTCAGCACAATACATGGCTATTTTTCATCAAGCCATGCAGGATAACCAGCAGCAAATGGCGCGTGACTGTCTTTGTCTGGCAGCAAAAATTGCAGCAAGTCGTTTGGGGGATATTGTATTAGTCTCACTGGCTCGCGCAGGTACACCCGTAGGGGTTGTTTTAAAGCATACCCTTCGCCTGTATTATCAACGAGATGTCAGTCATTATTCAATTTCGATTATTCGTGACCGAGGTATTGATGAGAATGCACTAAAGTATATTTTAGCCAGACATGCAGATATGAGTATTGTCTTTGTGGATGGCTGGACAGGTAAGGGGGTTATTGCCAGGGAGTTAAGGAGCAGTATTGATAATTTTAATCAGCGCCATGCTATTAATATAGACGCGGGTTTATCTGTTTTAGTGGATCTAGCCGGTGTTGCTGTAGTTGCCGCCAGTAGCGAAGATTATTTAATTCCCTCATCAATTTTGAATGCCACCTTATCAGGATTAATAAGCCGCTCTATTTTAAATACAGATTATATTGCTGCGGAGGATTTTCACGGTTGCATGTATTATCAGCAATTTTCCAAAGCAGATTTATCGCAGTGGTTTGTGACTGAATTATTAAAACAAATCAGGAAAGTGTGGCTAAAAGGATTAAATCCTGCTGTCATGGGCAATAGTACTGAGCTTCAACAGAAATCTCGGTGTTTTATCAGTGCAATAAAAGAGCAGTACGGTATCAGTGACGCAAATCGTATTAAGCCAGGTATCGGTGAAGCAACAAGGGTATTATTACGCCGTGTTCCTGATATAATCTTATTGAGAGATGAATTAGATAATGCGGTAGCACATCTGAAAGTATTAGCAGCTGAAAAGCATGTGCCACTGATTTATCAAACAGATTTACCTTATCGAGCAGTCGCATTAATTAAAGATGTTACCTTGCAACAATAACACTAACTAGGAAGAGAGTAATGAGTTTAAGTGATTTAATGAGTAATTTAAAAGATAAAGTAGGTGAATTAAAAACAGAAGCACTCAAGTTTAAGAATAAAAATTTTTTAAATGCAGCCATGGCAGGTTCCGCTTTATTAGCATTAGCCGATGGAGAAATTACACCGGATGAAAAGAAAAAAATGCTTAAATTTATTGGCAATTACGAGCCTTTAACCGTGTTTAAAACCACTGAAATTATTACCGCTTTTGGCGATTTTGTAACACAATTAGAATTTGATCAAGACTTAGGTGAGGCGACTGCATTTGAAGCAATAGGGAAAATGAAAGGTAATGATCAGGCATCGCGTTTGATTATGCGCTTAGTGATTGCGATTGGTGCTGCTGATGGTGATTTTGATGATTATGAAAAGGCAATGGCACGACGTATTGCCAGTGAATTAGGTTTAAGTGCTGCAGAATTTGAACTGTAGGCTTGTAACCGTTCAGTCCTCTTTCTTGACAAGGAAGGGGTTAGGGGAGGTTTTATTAGAAGGGCTTTGCTCAATCCATGTTTCCAGAGGGGGGGGGGAGTTACAAAGGATAAGCTTATGCCTGATATATCCCGCCTAAAATAACAGATTCTTTAGCACCTGTGGTCTCAGGTAGGTTCCCTGCTAAGCCCAGTAAAGTTTGTTTTGCCAGCCATGCAAACGCCATTGCTTCAACTTGGTCAGGTGGGATGCCTTCTGTAGTTGTCGATGCAATGGGAATATCAAGACTGTATTGTAGTGCGCTAAGTAAGGCTTTATTGTGCACTCCACCGCCACAAATAAATATTTTATCTGTTTCTGGCGCATATTTTAATAATGCATCTGCGATAGTTTCGGCTGTCAGCTGGCATAAGGTGCGTTGCACGTCTTCTGAATAGTATACTGGTAATGTCGCAAGTTTTTTAGTCAGCCAGTCTGCTGAAAAAAATTCTGTGCCTGTGCTTTTAGGGGGAGGTGCTGAAAAATAAGCTTCGTTTTTTAATTGTTTAAGCAATTCAAGGTGAATCTTTCCTGTGGCTGCCCACTCACCAGACTCATCATAAGCGCAGTGTTTATGCTGAGAAACCCAGTAATCCATAAAAGTATTGCCTGGTCCAGTGTCAAACCCAAGGCAATTTTTTTGCGCATCTTTAGGCAATATACTTAGGTTAGCAATCCCGCCTATATTGATAATCACCCTATTTTCTGTTGTGTTACGAAAAACTGCCTGATGAAAAGCTGGGACTAAAGGTGCGCCTTGTCCACCTGCGGCGATATCTCTGCGACGAAAATCAGCAATTGTGGTGATGCCCGTTTGTTGGCTGATTATATTTGCATCGCCAATTTGTAGCGTGAAAGGGTTTTTTAAGCAGGGAGCGTGACGAATGGTCTGTCCATGACTTCCTATTGCTCTGATATTCTTACTTTCAATTTGAGCCTGTTCTAATAAACTTAGGCATGCTTCTGCACAGAGTAACCCCAGTTGAGTATCTAATTGTCCGTAATCTTCAAGAGAAACCGATTGATAACTGTTACAAAGTTGCTTAATTTGTTGTTTTATTTGTGCTGTGTAAGGATGGTAGTAAAAGTCAATGACTCGAACTTGCTTTGTAGAAAAATCATAAAGACCTGCATCGATTCCATCAATGCTAGTTCCAGACATGAGTCCAATATAATATTCTTGACTCATTCTACTGTATCGGTTGAGGCAACTTGCATTGAGCTAAGCTGTTTTAGCTGTTTAAAAAGAGGTTTAGATGCTTCTAAAAAATCAGTTTTATATTTTGCTAATATTGGCTTGGCATTAGGGAGTTTTACTGTTAGTGGGTTACGGTGAACATTGTTTATTCGAAATTCGTAATGCAGGTGTGGGCCAGAGGCAAGCCCAGTACTGCCTACATAACCGATAATATCACCTTGGTTAACGCGTGAACCAAGGTGTATTCTTTTTTTAAATTTAGACATGTGAGCATAAAGGGTGCTGTATTTTTGTCCGTGCTGAATGATGATGACATTGCCATAGCCGTTCTGGTAGCCCCGGAAGGTTATTTTGCCCGCACCTGTTGCTTTAATTGGCGTGCCAGTACTGGCCGCATAATCAACGCCTTTGTGTGCGCGAATGCGATTGAGTACGGGGTGCTTACGCTTTAAATTAAAGCGTGAGCTGATGCGGGCAAAGTCGATAGGCGTGCGTAGAAAGGCTTTACGCATATTATTTCCCTTTGGCGTGTAATAGCTTGCTTCACCTGCCTTGTTTTTATATCGAACAGCTTTAATAGATTTGCCGCGACTTATGAGCTCGGCAGCCAAAATATTGCCGGGGCCAATCATGGTTTTACCTATATAAAGATCCTCATAGACGACAGAAAACCTATCGCCTTCCTGAAGACTAAGGGCAATATCAATATCCCAGGCAAAAATATTTGCAAGTTGCATGATGATGTTGTCCGAAAGCCCCGCCTTTTTTCCGTCTATAAAAAGAGAAGAGTGGATTACGCCAGTTGTGTTGTTTATATGACGATCTATTTTTTTAGTATTTAACTGCACACTGAAACTGCCATCTTCACGGCGAGTCGCTTTGAGCTCTTTATAGAGACTTTTTCTGTAGACTAAATGGCTAAGATTTCCAGAAAGATCGCGCCCAATCATTAAGGTGTTTCCTGGCCGAATGGATGTAAATTTAAAACTTATGTCATTAGCATGGATTATTTTATATAAGTCTAATACGGTTAAGTCGTTTGCTAAAAAAATAGTTGAGAGGCTCTCACCTGATTGAATAATATGTTTTTGCCATATAGTAGATAGGCTTTGAATGCTTTGTGTGGCTGTCTGTTCAATAATTACGCCAGTGGAATCACCTTCTGTGATCTCATGTATACTAGCTATTGGCTGACTTTTTACGGCTGCAGCATGGTGTTTAATTTTTGTTTTAATATCAGGGATTGTTAAAGCAATGCTCTTAGATGTAGGTGGCAAAGATTTTTTAGCAAAGAAAGCATAGCTTGCAGTGATAAAGATTGCACAGGAAAAGGCGATAAATAATTGCTTTGTATTGTAGCTTTTTTCATGTTCAATAGAAGTGACAGATTGAAATAGTTCATTTTGAAAGTGCATTGTACAATTATAAGATGTTTTTTTTGCTAATGCCTAATATTATAGGCGAAAATATGAGCTCAGAAAAACAAGTGGCTAGCTAAGGCTAGATTATGGGTATATAAACAAACAAATAATTAAGGTGAAAAAATTGCAAGATGGTGTATTGTCTCAGTTAAAGCGTAGTACTGATGAAATTCTGCTGGAAGCAGGGTTGCAAAAAAAATTGGATGAAGGACGGCCTTTAAGAATTAAAGCAGGTTTTGATCCAACTGCACCTGATTTACATTTGGGTCATACTGTTTTAATTAATAAATTAAAGCAGTTTCAGGATCTGGGTCATGATATCCTGTTTCTTATAGGTGACTTTACCGGCATGATAGGCGATCCTACTGGGAAAAATGTAACTAGAAAGCCACTGACTAGGGAGGATGTAATAAAAAATTCAAAAACCTATGAAGAGCAGATTTTTAAAATACTTGATCCCGCTAAAACATCAATTATGTTTAATTCTAGCTGGATGAATGCAATGAGTTCTGCGGAATTGATACAGCTTGCGGCTAAAAATACTGTTGCCAGAATGTTGGAGCGTGATGACTTTAGTAAGCGTTATAAAGGTGGACAGCCTATCGCAATTCACGAATTTTTATATCCATTAATTCAAGGGTATGATTCAGTTGCTATGAAGGCCGATGTTGAATTAGGTGGAACTGATCAAAAATTTAATTTGCTCATGGGGCGACAATTACAGGAAGCATATGGGCAAAAACCACAAGTTGTGATGACTATGCCTATTCTAGAGGGTTTAGATGGTGTGCAAAAAATGTCTAAATCGTTAAATAACTATATAGGTATAGCAGATACACCCAATGATATGTTCGGAAAAATTATGTCTATATCTGACGAATTGATGTGGCGCTATTTTGAGTTGCTAAGTTTTCGGTCTATGCAAGAAATTGCAGAATGGAATAAGGAATGTCAGGGCGGGGCTAATCCACGTAATTATAAAGTAAAGCTGGCGCAGGAGATCATCGCCAGATTTCATAGTCAGGCATTAGCGGAAAAGGCATTGGAAAATTTTGAAGCGCAGTTTAAGCGTGGTGCAATTCCAGATGACATTCCAGAGGTAGAGCTGGTGGCGGTTGATGGCGGTTATGCAATTGCCCTACTGCTAAAGGATTCTGGTTTGACTTCCAGTACATCGGATTCAAATAGGATGGTCAAGCAGGGGGCGGTCAAAATTGATGGTGAAAAATTAACAGATGGAAAACGAGTGGTACAGGTAGGTACAGAGCATATTTATCAAGTAGGTAAAAGAAAATTCGCCAAAGTAAAAATAACCCCTTGACGGAATGAGATAGGAATGTATAA
>CAZLLL010000077.1:0-9445 GCA_964560255.1 uncultured Methylomonas sp. | reverse complement strand
TACGTAGCCAGCTATGCGCCTGTTACTACGCCTTGAATACGAACAAAAATCCTGACCAATATTGGACGATTATTTATTTCCAGCTCCCTTATTTTACATGGGTTTTAGCTTTTTTAAAAAGTGTACGGTAATGAAAGTTTTTATACAAATATAGTATATTGTCTTTAGTTCGCCCTATCAAGAGATCCCGAGAACGAATAAAGTGGCTACCAGCTTTAAGACGGGACAAGCCAACATTTGTAGGGTGGGCAAAAAAAACTGCCCACCCTATTTATTTTGTAAAGGAGTTGTCCCGTATTAAGTTGGCAGCCAATAAAGTCAATTAAAATTTTATTTTTTATATAGAGTTCGCTGCTCTTGGGATGTCTTGTACAAAATCATAGATAACTGATGTGATTATAGCCGTAGTTTGTAGGGGAATGCAAATCTTAATATTTAGCAGTACTGATGCATGACTTTTTCAGCTGTTTTGCTATTTTGATATGGCCCTATTCCTGATTCTAAGGGAGATGGAAAAATATAATCATCCAAGATAAATTTATAACTAACTGATATTTATATATTATATTTTTCAGTTTGACGATTATTAATTTCATACTCCCTAACGGTTTTTGTTGATAGATGTTTTTGCATACAATTTTTTTGCTCCTTTAGGCCGACCTTTGTCCTGCTTACATTCCCCTTCTTTCGATGATAAAGATTCTTGCTCTTGCTCAGTTTCTTTTTCTTTTGGAGCTATTTGCTCCATCAATATTGGCCAGGACTTTCGTGACATGACATCAATTAACGATAGACATTGAAACGAAACACCCGGGATTGCTCTAGAATAGATTGACGAGAAAAATTTACCAAGACCAAAAGTTTCTTTGCCTGATTTAGTGACGGTTGTTGCATCACCCGCGATAAGAATAACACTTTGTTTGTTCAACGAAGGTTTAGCTAATGCCCAGTCAAGAGAGCCCCAAGGGATGCTGTTATGAAAGAAACATGGAATAATCACTATCACCTATATGATAGAAATACCTAAAGCAAATCTAACTCAACTGATGAGAGATTTGAATGGGCGCGACACAAAATCTTTTTATTGCGCGGAATAATCAACAGCAATCCGCTTGGCACCACTAAAATCGCTTTTACCACTCCCTAATTTAGGTATCACATCCACTGCAATCAGTAAGCTTGGTATCATAAGACTGTTAAGACCTGAGTTTAAAAGACAGTCTTTCAGTTCTGATTCTGTTACCTCACCAACATACAACAACACGACTTTTTCACCTTTTTTATCATCAGCAATCGTTGTTGTTAATATTTCTACCTCTTCGGGTAAGGCCGGATTAATACTGGCTTCTATCGCGCCCAGGCTAATCATTTCACCACCGATCTTGGCAAAACGCGAATAGCGATCGACAATCACTAAAAAACCGTCTTTATCAAGATGGCCTTTATCACCCGTTTTATACCAGCGGTGCTCATCCATTTCAACTATCACTTCAGCCGTTTTATCTGCATCTTTCAAATAACCTTGCATCACCTGAGTGCCCCCTATCAGAATCAGGCCATCTTCGCCTGTTGCTAAACCTTCCAGTGTGACTGGATCAACAATACGTACGCTACTGCCTGGTAATGGCAAACCCACTGTACCTTGTTTAGCACCCGTCTGTATGCTCCAGTTAGCGGCAATACGATCTGGAATATTAACAGTCGCTACAGGCGTGGTTTCGGTGGTGCCATAGCCTTCATAAACAGGCTTGCTAAATTTCAGGTTAAAGCTATCACGAATTTCTGGATTAAGGCGTTCAGCACCCGCGATGACTATACGTAATGATTCGAGCATCAACGGGTGGATACGACTGTTTTTTACAAATAAGCGTAAGAATGTTGATGTAGCGCAGAAAATAGTGGCTTGATACTGGCTAATACCCTTAGCAATATTAAGTACATCGGTCGGATCAGGATGGCAAATGGCTGGTACACCTTCAACCATGGGCAATAATCCCGTTACTGTCAAACCAAAAGCATGAAATAAAGGCAAGCTGGCAACCATCACATCTTCGTCGCGGGTATCCATAACATCAGAGACCTGTTTGATATTTCCGATAATATTTTTATGGCTGAGTACCACACCTTTAGGCTCACCTTCACTGCCACTGGAAAATAAAATAGCGGCTGGCTGGTGAATATAGGACGTTTTGCCAAAAGTGGAAATTAATAGTCTGGTGGGTAATAGATAACTCGCTAATAAGCTTAAAAATTGCTCTTGCTTAGTAAAGCTGTCTTTCATATCTTCCAGATAAACAGTCTTGTTCTGCGCGAGTAATATATCAAGATCTACCCCTTTTTGCTTGAGCTTTTTAATAAACTGACGCGATGTGTAAATTGTTTTGATGTCAGCCTTGTTTACTGCTGATAATAATGCATCAATATTGGCAGAATAATTCAGGTTGACCACTGTTTTCGCACTAATGAAAGCCCCCATATTGGCTATTAAGCCAGTGCTGCTGGTGGGTAATAGCAGGCCAATATTTTGCTCGGGACTGTTTTTCTTAAAGCGACGGGAAAAAAGTAATGCGCCAATTAGTGCTTTACGTCGTGATAATGTGGTATTCGTCTGAAGATCTGTTAAACAGTCGGCTCCTCCATTTTGCTTGACTCGATCAATCCATGCATGAGCAATTGCGGGTAAATCATCGGTATAGCTTTGCCAAGTATCAATTGACAGATCAAATACGGCACTTTTGACGATAGGTGCAGTTGATTCGATGGTCAGAGGCTTACCAAATGCAACCACAATATCTCTGCGCAATCCAGACGTTTGACGCAAGGATTGTAGGTTCTCACTGGAACGAGAAAAACGACTTCCCCACAAACCACGCAGATAAAAAGGGAGAATGCTGCCATCTACATCTTCTACACAACGCTCAAAGCCTTTTTTAAATTCACCTAGCTGACCATTGCGACTGATGGCACCTTCTGGGAACAAACAAACGACCTCACCTAACTTTAAACGCTTGTTAATTTCTTCAAGCGAGCCTTTACTGCCGCTACTGGAAATAGGGATCACACCGAAAAGATCAAAAAACCACGATAAATACCAGCGCTGGTAATATTTTTTTTCTAACACAAAGCCGACAGGTCGCGGACTGGCAATTTGTACCATTGCCCAGTCTAGCCAGCTAATATGGTTGCCTAGCATTAACACCCCACCCTGAGATGGCATATTTTCCAGCCCTTGTACTTTAATACGATATTTACTGGAGAATACCGCACCAAATACATACCGGACCAGGGATTGGGGAAGCTTATAGACAGTATAGATAGCTCCTACCAAGGTGACGATAGTGAGTAAATTAAGCAACACCTGGCTACTAATGCCCAGCAGAGAAAACACAGCTGTTAACGCTAAAAAGCCAAGCATTACCACATTTTGCACCCAGTTATTGCCCGCCAGTACTGTACCTAGCTCTTGAACTCGTGCATGAAATTGAATCAAGGAATTAAGTGGAATAATAAACAATCCACCAAAAAAACCAAACGCGAGAATATCAATCGCCAGCCATGTTGTCGATGGGATTTGTGGTAATAGAAATAAAGTCAGCACCATACCCATTGCACCCAGCGGAATGAGTGCTGTTTCAATATAGTTGGTAGAAATTTTACCGGCGATAATAGACCCAATGATAATGCCCACCCCAGAACACGCGAGTAAACCCTGAATCACAATGGTGTTATTGATCGCCAGCACGTCTTTGGCAAAAGCAGGAAAAGCGGCGACCACGACCTGTGATACGCCCCAAAAAACCGACAAGCCCACTATCGACAGCCAGATGACTGAATCAGTACGCAATAGATTAATATTGCTGTATAAAGTTTTCCCTGTTAAATAATGTGACCACCGGTAGGGTTCGGTTTTACTCGGCTCTTCCAGCTGAGGTAACTGGAAGGCAAAATATAATTCCACAATACTACCCAAAACCAGTAACCAGCCTATCGGGGCAATCGCACGTATAACATCTGCTTCAGAGTTGATGATCTGTCCACTCAAGATCTTTTCGAACAATACTGAGAACACTAGCATACCTAATAAAATAGCACTAATCGTTGTTGACTGCACCCAGCTATTGGCACTCACCAGCTGATTTTTTCCAGCAATTTCGCGTATATAGCCATATTTGGCCGGTGAATAAAACGCACTTTGCACCGCCAGCATAAAAGTCATCGCAAAAGCCAGTTTGAACCAGCCCAGATAATAAGACGCAGTGATCATTAGCGTTAAACACACTGCTGCTGCGGCTGCCCAACGCATGATTTTCGGTTTTTTAAAGCGATCTGCCAAAAAGCCTGACGGAGTAAATAATAAGATAAAGGGCAGTAATATCAACCCATTGATAACCGCTGTGAGAATCACTTGCGTACTACCATCGTAGACTTTAAAGACAGTATTTTGAATAATGATTTTATGCCCTAAATCCACAAAAGCATTCAAAAAAATCATTGCAATAAACGAGATAAACCCCGTTGTTTTATAAAGTGAATCCATTGTATTTACCTTTACCTAAAAAAATCATGTTGCACAATCTTAGTAAAAAAACACACAAAAAGCCACTTGAAAACCAAAGTCGCGCTATTAAAAATTAGGCTACCAACTTAACAAGGGACAAAAACAAGTAGGGTGGGCAGAAAAGATTGTCCACCCTACGTGTATAGTTTGTCCCTTGTTAAGTTGGTAGCCAAAAATTATTAATATTTTTGTGAGACGGGGTAAATACTCCGTCCAGCATCGGGCATCAGATGTTTTTGACACTGAAAATTACCCTTTTCCACGCCCTAGCCTAGCCGCTCAGTCTCTAGAATCTGAATAACCTCAGCTGTCTCCGGTCGTACGCCACGCCAAAGATAAAATGCATCTGCCGCTTGTTCAACCAGCATACCTAAACCATCAAGACTCTTATAAGCCTTTTGCTCATACCCCCAACGTACAAATGTGGTAGGATCATTCGCATACGCCAGATCATAACAGCTCCCCCGCTCTGCCAGTAACCCTGCAGCCAACGGAGGTAGCTCATCACTTAAACTGGCTGAAGTTGCATTCAGGATTAAGTCAAAAGACTGCCCAGTTAATGCCTCATATCCACAACTACTCATGCTGCCTTTACTGGAAAACTGCTGTGCTAAAGTCAGTGCTTTTTCCACTGTACGATTTACAATTGTCATTGATAATGGCAGTTGATCTAGCAATGGTCCAATAATTCCCCGACTAGCTCCTCCTGCTCCTAAGATAAGAATCTTTTTTTGCTTTAAGGTAAGCCCATGATTAACCATCAAATCAGTGACTAAACCGACTCCATCGGTATTATCACCCAGAATGCTGCCGTCTTTTTGTATGGCTAGCGTATTTACCGCTTTGCTTAATTTCGCTCGTTCTGTCAGCTTATCGGCATAAGCCCAGGCAAGTTCTTTTAAAGGGACTGTACAATTTACCCCCAGCCCCCCACTTTTGGCAAAAAAACCTTCAACGGCCTTAGGGAATTGATCTGCAGGTACTAATGTCGCGCTATACTGCATCGCTTGCCCAGTTTTCTCAGCGAATAGCTTATGAATACGCGGCGATTTACTATGCTTTATCGGCGAACCAAAAACAGCATACTGATCTATATCATTCATTATTTTTGCTCCTGCAACCACTGTGCTACTGACTTGGCATAATAAGTCAAAATAGCATCACTGCCAGCGCGCTTAAAAGACAATAATGACTCTAACACAACTTGCCGTTCATCTAGCCAGCCATTGATACTCGCTGCTTTAAGCATCGCATATTCACCACTAACCTGATAGGCAAAAACAGGCACGGCAAATTCATCTTTCACGCGACGGATAATATCCAAATAAGGCATACCGGGTTTAACCATCACCATATCTGCACCTTCGTGTAAATCAAGCTGCACTTCACGCAATGCTTCGTCCGAGTTAGCCGGATCCATCTGGTAACTATATTTATTTCCCTTGCCTAAATTCCCTGCCGAACCTACTGCATCTCTGAAAGGCCCATAAAAACTGGACGCATATTTGGCAGAATACGCCAGAATCTGAGTATTGATATAGCCTGTAGATTCCAGTGCCTCGCGAATTTCACCTATTCGGCCATCCATCATATCCGATGGTGCAACCACGTCTGCTCCTGCTGCGGCATGGGAGAGTGCCTGTTTTACCAGCACCTCTACCGTTTGATCATTGACGACATAGCCCTGTTCATTAATTAGGCCATCCTGACCATGTGATGTAAAGGGATCTAAAGCAACATCAGTCATGACCCCAAGCTCTGGGCAAGCGGTTTTTATTGCACGCACAGCTCGCTGAGCCAACCCATCAGGGTTATAGGCTTCTGCTGCATCATCCGATTTTACACTGAGCGGCGTAACAGGGAATAAAGCTAACATAGGAATCCCTAAAGCATGGCACTGAATAGCTTCCTGAACTAATAAATCAATTGATAAACGCTCTACGCCAGGCATAGAGGCAATACTTTCTTTTTTATTTTCTCCTTCAATGACAAATAAAGGATAAATCAAGTCATCGCACGAAAGCTGATTTTCTGACATCAGTCGCCTAGAGAAGTCATGGTAGCGCATACGCCGCATGCGTATTTTTGGAAAAATAATGCTATTATTCATATCGTTTATTTAAAAAATTAAGATCATGTAGTAGTCCTTTATTAACTTGAGAGTCAAAAGTTCTCAGAGAATTTATAGTAATGACTTAAAGTTATATTGAAAAATTATAATTTTGAAAGATAAAAATTAAAGTATTTATTTTCAATTACTTACCAATATTATCTTGTTTTACCATTTTTTCAGGCACTCAAACACAACTATAAGGCATTGTATTTATTGAACTACATTCTTGGACAAGCTCCTAGGAGACTATCTAAGAACTCGGAAGTAACACAGTAGATAGTACCTAGATTCAGTTGTTGGAGTTCGTTCCTTATCCGCAACCTTATTAATAAATAGCCTACAAATATAAAAAATATCCCGTCTTAAGTTTGTAGCCTATAATTAGCCTAGAATCTTTATTGTACAGAAAACGCCCCTTATACTAAAACACTCGCCATTATGATAACGCAATTATTAGCCCACAATATAATCCTTGGATTGTTCCTATTAATCAGTACACAAACCACGTTTGCTTCAGCAAAATTACAGGCACCCCAGCAAGTTATTGAAAAAACATCTCGCGTCTTACTCGACAAATTAAAAGACCCAGAATTTGCCAATAATAAAAGCAAAATCCGAGGCTTTGTCGATAAGGAAATTTTTCCTAATATTGATACTGTGCGTATGTCTGCCCTGGTTTTAGGAAAGCACTGGCGCAAAGCAAGCAAACAGCAAAAAAAACAATTTATTACTACATTTAAAAATTTATTGGTAAATACCTACTCCACGACCTTTACCGAACAATTTGATAACTGGACAATTAAATATTTACCACTGAAACTTAAGAACAGCGATACAAAGACTACTGTCAAAACCATTGTTTCACAACCCAGCAAAGCTGATGCAAAAATTGATTATTCTATGATACTGCGTAATGGTCAGTGGAAAATTTATGACCTAAAAGTAGAAGGAATTAGCCTAGTCATCAGTAATCGTGAAACATTTAGCCATATGATTAAAGAATATGGTTCATTAGATACCGTGATCGCTAAATTAAAGGCTAAAAATCAGCATTAGTGTATTTAGGGAAAAGGTTTATATGTGTAATTCTAATTGCATGACAAACGCATCAAAGACCAACAAAACCTGAGTTATGATTTTTTTTATAAACACGCGAATAACTTAACTAATAAGCAGGTACAAAGCTTTTTAATCAGCGCCAAAATACCTCGCTCAACAACCTTAAATAAATTTTCTATGCAAGCAGGCCAGTTTCAAGGTGTCTACTTCTCTGAATTACCTTTATTACAACATGTTATTTTAATCGTATTAAATGAATTGTCGGACGAACCCCATAATGCCTGGATAAAGTGTTTTGCCAGTCAGAATAAAGAAAAACAAAAAGCGTTTGCTCTACTGCAAGCTCACGGATTAAAATTAGCTTCTGTGCAATTAGAATGGTTTTTATCAGGACTATGGGAATACTGGTTTACAAAAAAACAGGAGAACACCAGGCGAAATGAATTAACCTCTGAAGAAATCCTGGAAATGGGTAAGTTTTGGGGAGAGTCTTATTTATCTTTGTTAAAAGTTAAAGATATATTACCGTATTTTAAGCCTCAGGAAATTTTAGAGGAATTTAATCCAGCACAAAGGCAGGAAATTCTGAAATTGTTAACCCCTGCAGAATGACTAGCAGGGTTAAATGCAAAAGACCGTTTAGAAGGAATGGATACAAAAGAACGCCTAGATGGGCTGGGTGCAAAAGAAAGATTACCCGGGTTATCCGTAGAGGAAATCGAAGCATATCTTCAAAAAATTAAACATTAACCCTCATGAAATTATCAAAGCACATTGAGATACGCATCTTGTTTCTAAATTTTGGCTACCCACTTAATACGGGACAACTCTCCGATATTCTACAAATAATGTGGTTCAAAACAATAAAGAAGAGACTTTGGGTAAAATGCGTAGCATCCTTTAACAAAATAGTAGTACTATAAAAGAATTATTGCTGTTAAGGGCATCAGATTTGAAAATAGACTCAAGTTTAATTATACTCTGCACCACGTTCAGGATATTAGGGTACTTGCTAACTGTATGATGATTTGATACACATGCCAGAAACCCCATATCCCCTGACACTTTTAAGTGCTTAAAATCCACTTTTTACACTCCCATAAAACCTTTGCTCATGTCTGTAGTACTTACTCGCACACTCTTATTATTAGTTGTTTCAAATTTTTTCATGCTAGCAGCATGGTATTTACATTTAAAATATTTAGATCATAAGCCTTGGTATATTGCTTCCCTAGCCAGTTGGGGCATAGCCTTTTTTGAATATTCAGTGCACATCCCTGCTAACCGGATAGGCAGTACGGCATTATCCTTATTTCAATTACAGATATTGCAAGTGGGCATGTCATTACTGATGTTTGTCCCTTTTGCGATTTTTATTATGAACCAGCCCTTTAAAACAGATTATTATTGGGCTGCTCTATGTATGGGCGCTGCAGCATACTTTATCTTTCGTGGTTAAAGCTAGGCTATGCGTTGATTGGAGTCAATGTAAAGTGGATCATAGTCCGCTGGTGCGAATGAATTTACACAGACTGCTGGACAGCTATCCAGATTATTTTATCAGTATTTCTAAAGTGCAGTGCCTCTAACGTGGTACGCCAGCATATCCCGTTTTAACTCTGCTCTTTCTTCTTCACTCAAGTTATTTCGTGTACGTCCCTAAGGAATGGGAATCAAATAACGTGTGCATTCTGACTTGTCTTTTTGTTCGCTTT